>JBCCEF010000031.1 GCA_039030395.1 Acidobacteriota bacterium | reverse complement strand
GATGGTGATGCCCGGCGACAGCGTGAACCTGGACGTGACGCTGATCGCTCCGATCGCGATGGAGAAGGGCGTGCGCTTCGCCATCCGCGAAGGCGGCCGCACCGTCGGAGCCGGAACCGTCACCGAGATCGTCGAATAGGGAATGATTGCGCCAGCGGTTTGGTTACGACGGAGCCCCAAGGAAGGGCTCCGCAATCCGTTGGCGACCGACAAATTACGCAGTAGGTGGTGAACGGAATACCACAGGCCAGTAGCTCCAATTGGTAGAGCGGCGGTCTCCAAAACCGCATGTTGGGGGTTCGAATCCCTCCTGGCCTGCCAGCTTCTGGGTCCTTAACGCCTGAGTCCACAGCGGTCAGCCCCCGGGATCTCCCCCGGCCGATCACTGGACGCCGGCGGCGAGGCCGAGCCGATGGACGAGTTAGAAGAGAGCGCGGTGATCGAATGAATTGGTGGACCAAGTCGCGAGCATTCTTGACCGAGACGCGATCGGAGATGAAGAAGGTCACCTTCCCGTCCCGTGACGAGGTGGTGAGTACGTCGATCGTGGTGGTGATCTCCAGCTTCATCTTCGGCGGCTTCTTGTATGTGGCAGACCTGATCATCCAGGGCCTCTATCAGGGCCTGTTCCGGGTGCTGGGCGCATGACGACGGACGTCCAGCGGGGCTGGTACATCGTTCACACGTATTCCGGTTTCGAGGAGCGGGTGAAGGAGACGCTGCTTCAGCGAGCCGAAGCCCTCGGCATGGGCGAGGCCTTCGGAGACGTGCGGATTCCGACGGAGACCGTTGTCGAGTACAAGAACGGCAAGAAGCGGGAGATCCAGCGCAAGTTCTTCCCGGGCTACATCCTGGTCGAGATGGAGATGTCCGATCCGGCCTGGCACGTGGTGAAGAACACGCCGAAGGTCACCGGCTTCGTGGGCACCGGCAAGAAGCCGACGCCGCTGAGCCAGGTAGAAGTGGACCAGATTCTCGATCAGGTCTCGTCGGCCAAGGAAAAGCCCAAGCCGAAGTACGTCTTCGATAGCGGCGAGCCGGTCAAGATCATCGACGGTCCGTTCAACAATTTCACCGGGGTGGTGGACGAGGTCAACCTCGACCGCAACACCTTGAAGGTAATGGTTACCATTTTCGGCCGCCAGACACCGGTCGAGCTGGACTTCGGACAAGTCCAGAAGGTCTGAGGGGATAGGGAGTCATGGCGAAGAAGGTTCTTACTCAGATCAAGCTGCAGATCCCGGCCGGGCAGGCGACGCCGGCTCCGCCGGTGGGTCCTGCGCTCGGTCAGGCGGGCTTGAACATCATGGATTTCTGCAAGGCGTTCAACGCCAAAACGCAGAGTCAGCCGGGAATGATCATTCCGGTGGTCATCACCGTCTATGCCGACCGTAGCTACACCTTCATCACTAAGACGCCGCCGGCGGCGGTGTTGCTCAAGAAGGCGGCGGGCCTCGACAAGGGCTCCGGTGAGCCGAACCGCGAGAAGGTGGGCAAGGTGACCGATGCGCAGGTCGAGGAGATCGCCAAGACCAAGATGCCGGACCTGAACGCTGGCAGCATGGATGCGGCCAAGCTCATTATCGCGGGCACCGCCCGCTCGATGGGTATCGAGATCAAAGGGTAGGAGCTGCTTCCGGCCGCCAGGGGTGTGATGCCCGGCGGGACGTGGTTTTCTGAAGGCAGCGGTGAGGAGAAGCTAGAGTGGCGAAGCACGGAAAGAATTTCAAGGCGGCGTCGACCAAGGTCGACGACCGCTCGTACACGCTCAAAGAGGCCATCGGCGTGGCGAAGGAAGCCTCCTTCGCCAAGTTTGACGAGACCGTCGAGATCGCGTTGCGCCTCGGGGTCGATCCGAAGCATGCGGACCAGATGGTGCGCGGCACCGTCGTGTTGCCCCACGGCACCGGTCGTACCGCCCGCATCGCGGTTTTCGCGAGCGGCGAGAAGATCAAGGAAGCCGAAGATGCCGGCGCCGACGTGGTCGGCGGCGAGGACCTGGCCAAGAAGGTCGAGGGCGGCTGGCTCGACTTTGACGCGGTGGTATCCACCCCGGACATGATGCGGGTGGTCGGCAAGCTCGGACGGGTGCTCGGGCCGCGCGGCATGATGCCGAACCCGAAGACCGGCACGGTGACCTTCGAGGTCGGCAAGGCGGTCGAGGAGATCAAGGCCGGTAAGGTCGAGTTTCGCGTCGACAAAACGGGCATCGTGCACGCGCCCTTTGGCAAAGTCTCCTTCGACGACGAGAAGCTGTACGACAACGCCGCGTCGCTGATCCGGTCGGTTTTGAAGGCGAAGCCGCCGGCCGCCAAGGGTAAGTACGTGAAGACCGCCACCATCTCATCCACCATGGGCCCCGGCATTCGGCTGGACGAGTCCACCCTCACCCTCGCCAGCGAGGCCTAAGGAGTAAGGCGATGGCACTGTCACGCGCAACGAAAGAAAATCTGGTCAGCCAGTACCAGGACGGTCTGGCGGCCGCACCGAATGCGTTTCTGGTGAGCTTCCAGGGGATCTCCGTTCCCCAGGTTACCGAGCTGCGGGCCAAGATTCGCGAGAACGGCGGCGAGTACGTGGTGGTCAAAAACACCCTCGCCCTGCGGGCCATCGAAGGGCAGGCCTTGGGCGGCTTGAAGGAGCAGTTCGAAGGCCCTACGGCGGTGGTCTACGGCGACAGCGATCCGGTCGCCCTCGCCAAGACCCTCACTGACTTTGCCAAGACCGCACCGGTCATCCAGTTCAAGGGCGGCCTGGTCGAGAGCCAGCCGGTCGAAGCGGAGCAGATCCAGGACATCGCTGCGATGCCTTCCCGCGAGGAACTCATCGCCAAGCTGTTGTTCTTGCTGCAGTCGCCGGTGTCTCGCTTCGTGCAGGCGCTGGGGGCGATCCCGGCCCAGTTCGTCCAGGTGCTCGGTCAGGTCAGCGCCAAGAAAGAACAAGGATAGGGGCGCGCGTATCCGGCGCCGGCCCACCGCAAGGTATCGAAACGTAACTGAAACTCGATCACTGATTTTTAGATAGCGAACCGGACTCGAAGAGTTTAAGGAGAGGAAAGATGGCGATCGCAACTGAAGACTTCATCCAACAGATCGACGAGATGACCGTTCTAGAGTTGAACAATCTCGTCAAGTCCCTCGAGGAGCACTACGGTGTTTCCGCCGCTGCCGCCGCCGTTCCGATGGCGATGGCCGGTGGCGCCGCCGCCGGTGGTGCCGCCGAGGCCGAAGAGAAGACGGAATTCGACGTGGTGCTGAAGGATATCGGCGCCAAGAAGATCAACGTCATCAAGGCCGTGCGCGAGGTCACCAGCCTGGGTCTCAAGGAAGCCAAGGACTTGGTCGAGTCGGCGCCCGCCCCGATCAAAGAGGGTGTGCCGAAGGACGAGGCCGACGAGATCAAGAAGAAGTTCGAAGAGGCTGGAGCTAGCGTCGAAGTCAAATAGCGCGGATCGAGGCGCCGGAGCCCTAAGGTGTCCGGCAGCCTGCACGGCCCGGCCTTCTCGGCCATCGCGAGTGGGTGCTGCGGCCCATTGGAATCGCTTCCGATGGGTGCAGCACCCTATGCGTCTGCTGGCGAAGGTCAGCCCGGGCCTACATCTGCCAGATTTGCGCCTAGTTCCAGTTTCCTCCCGGGGCTCGGAAGACCACCCACTGCGGCCGGTGGTTTTCCCGATGAGTACCGGAAGGTCGGCTGAGCCGAAGAATCCGCGGAGTCATGTCCGCCTGCCGCGCGGCGGGGGCTTTTTGGCAAGTTCATTGCTTGTCCAGTGAAGCGCCACGCTTTCGAGGAGTTTCCAGAATTCTATGAGAGACAAAACGCAGACCCAGAACGGTCGTCGCAAGGACTTCTCGCAGATCGACACGTCGCTGCCGATCCCGAACCTGATCGACGTGCAGCGGCGGTCCTACGAGCGCTTCCTCCAGATGAACTTGCTGCCGGAAGAGCGTGCCACGCACGGTCTCCAGTCGGTGTTCACCGGGATCTTCCCGTTCTCCGACTTCCGGGAGACCTGTTCCCTTGACTTCGTCAAGTATTCGATCGGCGAATGGCAGTGCAAGTGCGGCGAACTCAAGGGCTTGGAATACCTGCGCATGTCGTGCTCCAACTGCGGCGCCCGGGTGATGACCGAGCACCCGCACGAGGAGACGGTCACCTGCGGTGAGTGCGGCTTCGTCAACAAGAACCGCGTCACCAACTGCGACATCTGCGGCAACCCGGTCGATCTTCAGCTCAAGTACTCGATTTCCGATTGCCAGGAGCGCGGCATGACCTTCGCGGTGCCTCTGAAGGTGACCTTCCGGCTGTTCGTGTACGACAAGGATCCGGAAACCGGCGCCCGCATGATGCGCGACGCCAAGGAGGAAGAGGTTTACTTCGGCGACATCCCGCTGATGACCGACACCGGCACCTTCATCATCAACGGTACCGAGCGGGTGATCGTCAGTCAGCTCCACCGCAGCCCGGGCGTCTTCTTCACCAAGCAGGGACCGCGTTCTTTCCTGGCGAAGATCATTCCCTACCGTGGCTCTTGGGTGGAGTTCGAGTACGACAAGAAGGACCTGCTATCGGTCCGCATCGACCGGAAGCGAAAGTTCCACGGCACCATCTTCCTGCGCGCCCTGGGCCTGGAGGAGAACGAGCAGATCCTGCGGCAGTTCTACACCGGCATCGGACTGACCTTGAAGAAGAACGGTGACTTCTCTCTCGCCATTCCGCCGGCGGTGCTGGAGCAGGAGCAGATGAAGGATCGCCAGAGCCGCGGCCTGCGCGAGGTCTATCCGATCTTCGGCGGCATCACCCTGGGCGCCAAGGAGATCAAGAAGCTCGAGAAGGACGAGATGCTCGACGCGACGGTCAAGATCGCCGACCTGGAGCGCGCCATGTTCATCGCCGACGTGGTCGATCTCGAGACCGGCGAGGTGCTGTTCGAGGCCAACGAGCTGGTGCCGGAAGATCTGACGGAGCGCCTCGAAGGCCACACCACCACGCCGCTGGAAGTGTTCTTCCCGGACTGGGAGGTGTGTGGCGCGACCCTGTCGAACACCCTGGCGAAGGACACCACCACCGATGCCAAGGAAGCGTTGATCGAGATCTACCGTCGCATGCGCCCGGGGGACCCCCCGACGCTGGAGAGCGCCCGGTCGCTCTTCTACGGCATGTTTTTCGACGCCAAGCGCTACGACTTCTCACGCGTCGGCCGCTTCAAGTTCAACATCAAGCTAGACAGCGAAGTGTCCGTCGAGCAGAAGACCCTGTCCGCCGACGATTTCTACGGCGTCATCGAATACCTCCTGCGCCTGCAGAAGGACGTCGGCCGGGTGGACGACATCGACAATCTTGGCAACCGACGCGTACGCGCCGTCGGCGAGCTGTTGGAGAATCAGTTCCGCATCGGCCTGGTGCGCATGGAGCGGGCGATCAAGGAGAAGATGTCCGTTCATCAGGACATCGACTCGGCGATGCCCCATGACCTGATCAACTCCAAGCCGGTGATCGCCGCCGTCAAGGAGTTCTTCGGTTCGTCGCAGCTCTCGCAGTTCATGGACCAGACCAACCCGCTTTCCGAGGTCACCCACAAGCGGCGCCTGTCGGCCCTTGGACCGGGTGGTCTGTCCCGCGAGCGGGCCGGTTTCGAGGTGCGCGACGTGCACGCCACGCACTACGGCCGGATCTGCCCCATCGAGACGCCGGAAGGCCCGAACATCGGCCTGATCTCGTCACTCGCAACCTATGCCCGGATCAACGACTACGGCTTCATCGAGAGCCCCTACAAACGGGTAGAGAACGGCAAAGTGCTGGACCACCTGCGGGTGGTGAAGGTCGGCGACGGTCCTTACAAGCTCGGTCAGATCATCCTGCGCGAGGAGCTGGACGCCACCAATCGCAAGCTCAAGCGCGGCAAGAAGCGCGAGGTGGCCGCCGAGTCGCACGCCTTTTATTTGTCGGCGTGGGAGGAGGAGAAGTACATCATCGCCCAGGCCAACGCCGAGATCGCCGACGATGGGATGCTCGCCGATGAGCGGGTGATCGCCCGTGCCGGCGGCGACTTCTTGAACATCGAGCGCGAGCGCATCGACTTCATGGACATCAGTCCGAAGCAGCTCGTGTCGGTGGCCGCGGCGCTCATTCCGTTCTTGGAGAACGACGACGCCAACCGCGCTTTGATGGGCTCCAACATGCAGCGCCAGGCGGTGCCGCTGTTGCGCAGCGAGGCGCCGATCGTCGGCACCGGCTTGGAGGGCATCGTCGCCCAGGATTCCGGCGCCGTGGTGCTCTGCAAGCGCGGCGGTATCGTCGATTCGGTGGACTCGGAGCGCATCATCGTGCGCGTCGAGGGCGAAGACATCGACACCGGGGAGTCGAAGGAGTTCGGTGCCGACATCTATCAGCTCATCAAGTTCCGACGCTCGAACCAGAACACCTGCATCAGCCAGCGGCCGGTGGTCGCCCAGGGGGCGCGGGTGAAGAAGGGCGATGTGCTGGCGGACGGTCCCTGCACCTCCGCCGGTGAGCTGGCCCTAGGCCGCAACGTTCTGGTGGCCTTCATGCCCTGGCGCGGCTACAACTTCGAGGACGCCATCCTGATCTCCGAGAAGATGGTGAAGGAGGACTACTACACCTCCATCCATATCGAGGAGTTCGAGATCGAGGCGCGGGATACCAAGCTCGGCCCCGAGGAAATCACCCGGGACATCCCGAACGTCTCCGAAACGGCTTTGAAGGACCTCGACGAGTCGGGCATCATCCGCATCGGCGCGACGGTCAAGGCGAGCGACATCCTGGTAGGCAAGGTCACGCCGAAGGGCGAGACCCAGCTCACCCCGGAGGAAAAACTGCTGCGGGCGATCTTCGGCGAAAAGGCCGGCGACGTGCGCGACGCCAGCTTGAAGGTGCCGCCGGGTATCGAGGGCACCATCGTCGACGTCAAGATCTTCTCCCGCAAGGGCGTCGAGAAAGACGAGCGCGCCAAGGAGATCGAGCAGCACGAGATCGATCGCCTCGAGAAGAACACCAAGGACGAGGTGCGAATCCTCAACGAGGAGCGCAACAAGAAGATCAGCGACACGCTGGTCGGGCACAAGGTCAAGAGCGAGGTGGTGTCGCGCACCGGCGAGAAGCTTCTCGCCAAGGGCGGCAAGATCACCTATGAGCTCTTGGACGGCCTCACCCGGGCGGAGATCCTGCGCCTGCCGGTGAGCGACAAGGCGTTGATCGACGCGGTGGAGATCCTCTATCGCAAGACCGACAGCCACATCGAAGTGCTCCACCGGGTCAACGAGGAGCGCATCGCGCTGCTGCAGAAGGGCGATGAGCTGCCGCCGGGAGTGATCAAGCTGGTCAAGGTCTATGTCGCCATGAAGCGCAAGCTGCAGGTGGGCGACAAGATGGCCGGACGCCACGGCAACAAGGGTGTGATCTCCCGCATCCTGCCGGAAGAGGACATGCCCTACCTGCCGGACGGCCGGCCGGTGGAGATCGTCTTGAACCCGCTCGGCGTACCGAGCCGGATGAACGTCGGTCAGATCCTCGAAACCCATCTCGGTTGGGCCGGCCGGGCCCTCGGCGTGAGCTTTGCCACGCCGGTGTTCGACGGCGCCCAGGAGTCCGACATCAAGAGCCTGCTGGAGCAGGCGAGCCTGCCGACCAGCGGCAAGACCCATCTCCACGACGGCATGAGCGGAGACGTCTTCGAGCAGAAGGTCACCGTGGGTTACATCTACATGCTCAAGCTGTCGCATCTGGTCGACGACAAGATTCACGCCCGCTCGATCGGACCGTACTCACTGATCACCCAGCAGCCGCTAGGCGGTAAGGCCCAGTTCGGTGGACAGCGATTCGGCGAGATGGAGGTTTGGGCGCTCGAAGCCTACGGCGCCGCCTATACGCTCCAGGAGCTACTCACCGTCAAGAGCGATGACGTCGAGGGCCGCAGCAAGGTCTACGAGGCGATCGTCAAGGGTGACGTACCGGATGATCCGGGGTTGCCGGAATCCTTCAATGTTCTCGTGCGCGAGCTGCAGAGTCTCTGCCTCGACGTCGAGCTGCTCAAGGTTTAAGGGAGGACTGTAGAGTGCAACCGTTCAGCAGTTTTGACAAGCCCCAGTCCCTGAAGGATTTCAACGCCATCAAGATCTCGGTGGCGTCGCCGGAGAAGATCCGGTCGTGGAGCTTCGGCGAGGTCACCAAGCCGGAGACCATCAACTACCGGACCTTCAAGCCGGAGCGCGATGGCCTGTTCTGCGCCAAGATTTTCGGTCCGATCGCCGATTGGGAGTGCCTGTGCGGCAAGTACAAGCGCATGAAGCACCGCGGCGTGATCTGCGACAAGTGCGGCGTGGAGGTCACCCGCTCGCGGGTGCGCCGTGAGCGCATGGGCCACATCGAGCTGGCCTGCCCGGTATCCCATGTTTGGTTCTTCAAGGGGCTGCCCAGTCGCATCGGCCATCTCCTCGACATCCCGCTGCGCGACCTCGAACGGATTCTTTACTTCGAGAGCTATGTGGTGGTGGATCCCGGCGAGACGGATTTGAAGGAGCAGGAACTTCTCACCGAGGAGCGCTTCCGTGAGATGCGCGAGGAGTGGGGCCTCGACGCCTTCGATGCTCGTATGGGCGCCGAGGCGATCAAGGAACTCCTGGCTCGCATCGAGGTCGACGAGCTGTCCGAGGAATTGCGCATCGTGATGCGTACCGAGACCAGCCAGATCCGCCGCCTGAAGGCCGCCAAGCGCTTGAAAGTGGTAGACGCCTTCCGTCGCTCCGGCCACCGGCCGGACTGGATGATTCTGGACGTCATCCCGGTCATTCCGCCGGAGCTGCGCCCGCTGGTGCCGCTCGACGGCGGCCGCTTCGCGACCAGCGACCTGAACGATCTCTACCGCCGCGTGATCAATCGCAACAACCGGTTGAAGAAGCTCCTCGAGCTGCGGGCGCCGGAAGTGATCGTGCGCAACGAGAAGCGGATGCTGCAGGAGGCCGTTGACGCGCTGTTCGACAACGGCCGCCGCGGTCGCGTGCTCAAGGGCTCGAACAATCGGCCCTTGAAGTCGCTATCGGACACCTTGAAGGGTAAGCAGGGCCGCTTCCGCCAGAACCTGTTGGGTAAGCGGGTCGATTATTCCGGCCGTTCGGTGATCGTGGTGGGGCCGGAGCTGAAGCTCCACCAGTGCGGCCTGCCGAAGAAGATGGCCTTGGAACTCTTTAAGCCGTTCATCTACAACAAGCTCGAAGAAAAAGAGCTGGTCGGCACGATCAAGGCCGCCAAAGAGCTGGTGGAGATGGAGATCGACGAGGTGTGGGACGCCCTCGAAGAGGTGATTCAGGACCACCCGGTGCTGTTGAACCGTGCGCCCACCCTCCACCGCCTCGGCATCCAGGCCTTCCAGCCGGTGCTGATCGAAGGCAAGGCAATCAAGATCCATCCGCTGGTCTGCGCGGCGTTTAACGCCGACTTCGACGGTGACCAGATGGCGGTGCACGTGCCGCTCTCCCCGAAGGCGCAGATCGAGAGCAAGGTGCTGATGCTGTCCGCCTCGAACATCTTGTCGCCGGCCCACGGCCGACCGCTGGCGGTTCCCAGCCAGGACCTGGTGCTCGGCGGTTACTACTTGACCTTGACCAAGCCGAACGCCAAGGGCGAGGGTCGGGTGTTCCCGGACTTCGACTCGGTGGAGCTGGCTCTCGAGGCGGGCGAGGTGGAAACCCTCACCCCGATTCGGGTGCGCTACACCGGCGAATTCATCAACTTGGAGACCCAGTACGATCCGCAGGACATCGTCCACGCGGAGGTCGAGAACATCGACCGGGGGTTGATCGAGACCACCGTCGGGCGGGTGATCTTGAACCGCCACCTGTCGGACAGGATCCCCTTCATCAATGGCCGGTTGAAGAAGCGTGGTCTGCAGGATTTGGTGAGCTACTGCTTCATCAAGCTCGGTACCGAGCGCACTGTCCGCATGCTCGACGAGATCAAAGAAGTCACCTTCCTCTACGCCACCAAGGCCGGCGTGTCCTTCGGCGTGGACGACATGGTGATTCCGGAGCGCAAGGCTGGTCTGCTGGACAAGGCGCTCGAAGAGGTGATCGAGATCGAGGACCAGCGCACCGCCGGTGTGATCACCGCCGGTGAGCGCCACAACAAGATCATCGACATCTGGCACCGCACCACCGAGCGCGTCTCCGAGGAGATGTTCAACGACATGCGCGAGGAGGAGGACCGCACCGGCGAGTTCAACCCGATCAACGTGATGGCCGACTCCGGCGCTCGTGGTTCCCGCGAGCAGGTGCGACAGCTCGCCGGTATGCGCGGCCTGATGTCCAAGCCCTCCGGCGAGGTCATCGAAACGCCGATCACCGCGAACTTCCGGGAGGGTCTGTCGGTGTTGCAGTACTTCATCTCCACCCATGGCGCGCGCAAGGGTCTGGCGGACACCGCCTTGAAGACGGCGGACTCCGGCTACCTCACCCGCCGCCTGGTCGATGTGGCGCAGGACGTCATCATCAACGAAGTGGACTGCGGAACCATCGACGGCATCTTCGTCTCCGCGATCATGGAGGGGGGCGAGATCCTCGAGCCGCTGCGCGACCGCATCGTCGGCCGCGTCAGCCAGGAGGAGATCTACGATCCGATGACCGGCGATCTGCTGGTCGAGGTCGGCTTGCTGATCACCGAAGAGTTGGCCAACTCGATCCAGTCGGCCGGTATCGAGCGGGTGAAAATCCGCTCGGTGCTGACCTGCGAGACCCGCCGCGGCGTGTGCGCCGCCTGCTACGGCCGTAACCTGGCCTCCGGCAAGATGGTGGAGATCGGCGAGGCGGTCGGCGTCATTGCCGCCCAGTCCATCGGCGAGCCGGGAACCCAGCTCACCATGCGGACCTTCCACTACGGCGGTACCGCCAGCCGGGTGTCCGAGCAGTCCGTGCACAAGGCCAAGAACCCGGGCCGGGTGAAGTTCCTGAACGTCAACACCGTCGAGTCCCGGCGCGGCGAGCTGGTGGTGATCAACCGCCAGGGCAAGCTGGTGCTGGTGGACGAGAAGGGCCGCGAGCGCGAGCGCTATGCGCTGGCCTACGGTTCCCACCTGCTGGTGCAGGAGGGCCAAGAGGTCAAGCCGAGCGACGATCTGGTGACCTGGGACCCGTTCACCTCGGCGATCCTGTCGGAGATCTCCGGCAAGGTGGAGTTCCAGGACATCGTCGAAGGCGAGAACGTGCGCGAGGAGACGGACAAGGTCACCGGCCTGTCGCAGAAGATCATCGTCGAGGCCTCGGCCAACGAGAAGCGCGTACCGGCGATCCTCGTCAAGGGCACCGGTGGGGCGGAGAAGCGCTACCTGCTGCCCTCCGGCTCTCACCTGGTAGTCGGCGACAAGGACAAGGTCTACGCCGGCGACACGCTGGTCAAGATCCCGCGCGAGAAGGCCAAGACCAAGGACATCACCGGCGGTCTGCCGCGGGTGGTGGAATTGTTCGAGGCGCGCTCGCCGAAGGAGCCGGCGATCATCACCGAGATCGACGGCGTCGTTCGACTGGGCGAGATCGTCAAGGGCATGCGCAAGGTGATCGTCGACAGCGAGGACGGCGAGTCCCGCGAGTACGCGGTGCCGCGTTCGATCCACGTCAACGTGCAGGAGGGCGAGCGAGTGGCCGCCGGCGATCCGCTGATCGACGGCTCCATCAACCCGCACGACATTCTGCAGGTGTTGGGCGAGAAGGAGCTGCAGCGCTACCTGGTGGACAAGATCCAGGAGGTCTATCGTTCCCAGAGCGTGGCAATCAACGACAAGCACTGCGAGGTGATCGTGCGTCAGATGATGCGCTCGGTGAAGATCGAGAACGTCGGCGACACGCAGTTTTTGGTCGACGAGCAGGTGGATCGCTTCCGCTTCCAGGAAGAGAACGACCGCGTGCTCACCGCCGGCGGTACTCCCGCCGTCGGCCGGCCGCTGCTGCTGGGTATCACCAAGGCGTCGCTTTCAACGGACAGCTTCATCTCCGCGGCGAGCTTCCAGGAGACCACCCGGGTGCTCACCGAGGCGGCGATCAACGGTGCCGTCGACCTGCTGCGCGGTTTGAAGGAGAACGTCATCGTCGGCCGCTTGATCCCGGCCGGTACCGGTATGGAGCACTACCACGACTTCCACATGGAGGAAGTGGAGATTCCCGTCGACAGCGAGGAAGACCAGGAGCTGTTCTTCGAGTTCGGCGACGAGGAGATCCGCTCCCTGCCGCAGGAGGTCATCGAAGGCGAGTAAGGTTTCGCTTCCTAGCATCAGTTTTCAAAGGGCGGCCTCGCGGGGCCGCCCTTTCATTTCTTGCAGTACTGAGTCCAAACGGTCGACCAAGGAGAGAGCATGGCCGCCACCACGCGGGTCGGAGTCTTCATCGACGGGGCCAATGTCGCCATGAACGGCGGTTACGGCATGCGGTTCGACGTGCTGCGCGAGCACGCCTGCCGGGACGGCGGACGGGCGGTGCGCTTGAATGCCTATGTCAGCTTCGATCCGGAGAGGGCCGAGCGCGACGACGTCTACCGCCGCGGCCAGGGGGCTTTCCAGTCGAGCCTGCGGGATGTCGGCTACAAAGTGGTGCGCAAGCGGGTGCAGTGGTACACCGACGAAACCGGTCACCGCTACGGCAAGGCCAACGTCGATCTCGATATGGCGGTGGATCTGCTGCTGCAGTCGGATCGCCTCGACCGGGTGCTGTTGTTGACCGGCGACGGCGATTTCGCGCGGGTGGTGGCGGCCCTCCAAAACCGCGGCTGCCGGGTGGAGCTGGTGGCCTTCAACAATGTATCCCAGGCCCTCCGCCGCGAGGCGGATCTGTTCATGTCGGGATTCCTCATTCCCAATCTGGTGCCCGTCGCCGGACCGCGCGACCAGCCGCCCTGGGGCGAACTCGGGTCACGGGTGCGCGGCGTCTGCTACAACCACAGCGGCAAGGGATACGGTTTCCTGCGCTTCCTGCGCAAGGTCTCGCCGGGCCTGTGGATCACCGACACCCGGCACCCGGAGTCGCCCTACACGAGTGTTTTTTTCCACGATTCCCAGCTACCGGACACGGTGGGCTTTCAGCAGCTTCCGAGCCGCGATTTGATCTTCGAGTTCGAGCTGCGCGAAGGGGACAACGGCGGCTCTTGGCAGGCGGTGGATCTGCAGCTGGTGAGCGGCGGGCGAACCGTCGGTCAGCTGCGGAGCGAACCGGAGGAAGCGGTACCGGGAGACCAAGACTCCTAGTCAGAGATCCGCCGGCGGTCTCTGCCCTTCTCAGAGGTTCATTCAAATTCTTGAACCTCTACCAGATTCGTGCCAGCCCCCTCCACTCGGGTGTCATTGAATATTGAAATAGAGCGTTCGCCTTCACTCTTTTGAATGATCGGTGAGGTGCGCTTCAATCCGCTGAATCTCTGCCCTTCGAGCTGCGGCAGGAAGAGTGGAGAAGCTTCTTTGTCTCTGGGCCTCTGGGAGGGTGTATCGATCCTTGGCACTTCCCTTGCTAGGTCGCAGGCCTTTTGGCAGTAGATTCTTCATCGCGAAATATAGGTCGACTCTGCGCGGCGAGTGGCGGCTTCCCTCCCAACCCTTGCGATCCAATCCATTGCAGAGGATCCACATCGGCGGACCCGGGTCCGCGTTTCCGAGCCTCCCTTCTGGGCTCCCGATGGCGCGATCAGTTTGCGGGTAAATCCTTTCCAATCAGTGGTTTAGTTTCTATGGGTGCGGTTACCGGGGACCATGGCACCGGCCTTGCTCCCTCCCTTGGGCAGTTGGATCCACCGGAATCGTTCCGAAGAGCTCGACCCGGTAGCCCTCAGCGGGATTCCCGCTCAGGGCCTCTCTCACGAATGAGGTGACAGCGCCTCAGGACAACAGCGGTCGAGTTCTTCGGACTTCCGGCACATCAGGGTCGGTGCTGAGGCGTACTCGTCATCGATCCACGGAATGCACATCACGAAAGGATCGAACGATGGGATCACACCTCAGTAACCGTAGGACTCTACGAAGCCTCCTCAGTTCTCACGGCACCTTTACATGGCGAGGCGCCGCGCGCTGCCTCGCCATCACCGTCCTCGCCATGACCTTGGCCCTGCCGGCCTTGGGCCAAACCACCGGCCGCATCGAAGGCCGCGCCGTACTCGAAAACGGCAACCCCCTCGGCGGCGTGACGGTGACCGCCACCAGCGACAGCTTGCAGGGCGATCGCGAGGTGGTCGCCGGGGCGGACGGCAGCTTCCGCTTCGTTGGCCTGCCGCCGGGGACTTACCGCGTGAGCGCCGGCTATCAGGGCTTTGCCACTTTGGAGCAAGGGGGCGTCCAGGTCGGCCTCGATCGCACCGTGACCCTCGAGTTCCAGATGCGCCCGGCCGACTTCGGAGACATCATCACGGTAAGCGATGTCGCGCCGGTCGTGGATGTGACCACCACCACCGGCGGCGCCAACTTCGGCGAGAAACTGTTCAAGGAGCTTCCCGTCACCCGCACCTACCAGGGCCTTGCCTTTGCCGCCCCGGGCGTGACCACCGGCGCCGGCGGCCAGCTTGGCGACGACAACCCCTCCATCGGCGGCGCCTCGGTGGCCGAGAACCGCTACGTGGTGGATGGCCTGGATAGCACCAACCCGGCTTTCGGTACTTCCGGCTCGGCGGTGCCTTTCGAGTTCATCAAAGAGGTGCAGGTCAAGACCGGCGGCTACGAGGCGGAGCACAGCGGCGCCCTGGGCGGTGTGCTGAACGTCATCACCAAGTCCGGCGGCAACGAGCTGCAGGGCGACGTGTTCGGCTACTACAACGACGACAGCCTGCAGGCCGAGGCCAAACCGATCAATGAGTTCGGCCAGAACCTAGGCTTTACCGAGTACGACTTCGGCGCCTCCGTCGGCGGCAAGCTGATCGAAGACAAGCTGTGGTACTTCGTGGCCCTGAACCCGAGTACCAAGGAGACTGAGTACACCACCCGTACCGGTACCCGCAACACCGAGTCCGAGGATGCGCTGTTCTATGCCGGCAAGCTCACCTGGCAGCTCAATCCGAGCCATCAGTTCGTCTTCTCGGCCTTCGGTGACCCGCGGGAGCGCGAGGACGACCTGGTACGCAACAGCTTCGGCACCGTCGGCGACAGCCGTGACCTGGGGGCCGAGACCCTCGGCTTGTCCTACAGCGGTAGCCTGAGCGGTAGCCTGTTCAGCGAGGCGAGCATCGGGCGCTTCGACCAGACCTTCCGCCAGACCCCGTTGACCGATCAGCCCTTCTACGAGGTGCGCAACTTTGGCCGGCTCGGTTTCGCCCAGCAGCAGGGCTGCGCCGGCGACCTGTCGCCGATCGACGCCAACAATTTCTCGACCTTCGTCTTCAACCCCGGCTGCGTCGGCGGCACCTTCCATCAGGAGAGCGGCGACAGCCTGCGCGACGAGGCGCGAGGCTCCCTGACCTGGTTCGGTGAGACCCTTGGGGTGGACCACGAGATCAAGGTGGGCGCCAGCGCCCGCCGGGTCGAGTACACCGACCACGCTCACTATCCCGGCGCGGTGGACGGTCCGGCGGCGGATTCCACCGGCTTCGTCTACGATCCGGGTGGCCTCGCCGGCCAGCGTTGGTTGTTGTTCAACACCACCGCCATCCTGTTCGAGTACGACCAAGACTCCGAGGGCGAGACCGACGAGCAGTCCTTCTACTTCCAGGACCGGGTGCGCCTGTCGGACTACTTCTCGCTCAATCTCGGTGTGCGGTCCGACGCCTTCAATTCGAAGGGCGACCTGTCGGACGTCAACCAAAGCCAGGAACTCGACTTCTCCCACGGCGACATGATCGCGCCGCGCGTCGGCTTCACCTGGGACGTGGCGAAGAACGGCCGCTCGAAGCTCTATGGTCACTACGGACAGTTTTACGAGTCGGTACCGCTCGACATCAACACCCGTGCCTTCGGCAACGAGCAATTCAACCTGTATTACTTCGCTTACCCGACGGACGGTTCGCTGCCGAACGCCCAGAATCCGGGCACCTGGACCTACACCTACCAGCTCGGCGGCGGTACGCGGGTGGACCCGGGCATCGAGCCGATGTACACCGTCGAGGCCCTGGTGGGCTTCGAGTACGAGCTGATGCCGAACGTCGCGGTCGGCGTCAAGGCCACCCAGCGGGAGATCGAGAACGTCGTCGAGGACATCTCCGTCGACGGCGGTCAGACCTACTTCATCACCAACCCCGGTGGCGTCGTCACGGCGAACCCGGTGACCGGTGTGCCGCTGCCGGCGGCCGTCACCTTCCCGGAGCCGGTGCGCGACTACGAGGCCTATGAGTTGACCGTCAACCGGCGCTTCGCCGACAACTGGCAGCTCTTCGGCAGCTATGTGCACTCGAAGAACGAGGGCAACTACGGTGGGTTGTTCCGGCAGGACAACGGGCAACTCGACCCGAACATCACCTCGGTCTACGACCTACCGGAGCTGTTGAACGGCGCCTTCGGCCCGCTGCCCAACGATCGCGAGCACCAGGTCAAACTCTACGGCTCGTACCTGTGGCCTTTCAAGCTGATCACCGGCTTCTACGGCCAGTGGTTGTCCGGCACGCCGATCAGTCAGCTCGGCGCCCATCCGGTGTACGGCAATAGCGAGCGGTTCGTGACGCCACGCGGCAGCTTCGGTACCACCCCGGACGTGTGGAACCTGGACCTCCACGTGGAGTATCCGATCACTTTGTCGAGCGGATTGGACCTCAAGCTGGTGGGTGACGTGTTCAACGTGACGGATCAGCAGGAGGCGACGCAGGTGGACGAGGACTGGACCTTCGCTCCTCTCACCCAGACGCCGACTCCGCCCGACTGCGGCGGCCCCGGCACGGGCCCCAACACGTCCTGCCCGAACGGCAATCCGCAGTTCGGCCAGGCGACGCAGTTTCAAGCTCCCCGGACCCTCCGGCTGGGCGTAAAGCTTAGCTGGTAGTCCTTTCCCACCCCCTGGGGAGGAGCCGGCCCCCAACAACGGCTCCTCCCTCCTTCCTTTCGCTGGCGATTATCGATAAAGCCCGCTGCGCGGCCTTTCTCAATTGCCGCTAGCTGCCTGTTTCTAGGGGGGCTGCGCCCCCCTCGCGGCCGAGAAGCGCGGTGATTGGCCGCTCACCCCTGGCTCGGCGGCGACGTCCGTCGCCGCCGAGCCCTTCGGGCTCGGACGCAGTTTGCTTTCTAGCAAACCGCTCACACTCTGGGACCGCAGTCTTGCTTCGAGTCTTGCGTATTGAGTTCTACTTGGAAGGATTTCTGTCCGCGCCGATGACCTCAGTGAGGTTCTCGAATCCGTCTTCGTCCAGGCACTCTTCCAATTCCCGGTGCATGCGGCCGAGTAGGTCCGGGCCCTTGAACACCAGCGCCGTATAGAGCTGTACCAGCGAGGCGCCGGCGCGGATGCGGCGGTAGGCTTCGCGGCCGCTGCCGATGCCGCCGACGCTGATCAGCGTCGCCTTGCCGAAGAGTTCCTTCGCCAGCGCCTCGAACATTTCGAAGGAGAGCTCCGTCAGCACCCGGCCGGAGAGGCCTCCGCCGCCGGGGACCGGCTCCGGCACCCGGTCGAGGTCCGCGGTGGTGTTGGTCGCCACCACGCCGGCGGCGCCGGCTTCGACGGCGGCGGCGCACAGGTCTACCGCCCGGGCCGGCTCCATATCCGGCGCGATCTTGACCAGCACCGGCCGATCGGTGAATTCTCGGGCGCTCTCGAAGAGCGGCCGCAGGAACTCCTCCGTTTGAAGATCCCGCAGGCCCGGCGTATTGGGGGAGGACACGTTGACCACCAGGTAGTCGCAGCGCTGGCCGAAGGCTGCGAGGAGCCGCCGGTAGTCGTCGAGCGATTGGTCCGCCGGCGTGTCCTTGTTCTTGCCGATATTGATGCCCAGGGGTATCGGCAGCGGCCCCAGCTCGTCGAGGCGCCCTTCGAGAGCCGCCAGGCCAGCATTATTGAATCCCAGACGGTTCTGAAGGCTTTTCTCTTCCGGGTGCCGGAAGATGCGCGGCCGGGGGTTGCCCTGTTGAGGCTGCGGCGTGACGGTGCCCACTTCGACAAATCCGAAGCCCAGCATCGGCATCAAGTGGGCGACCTCGGCGTCCTTGTCGAATCCGGCGGCCAGGCCAATGGGGCCGGCAAAGGTGCGGCTGAACAGATCGAGCGCCAGGCGTTCGGAGGGCGCGTTGCCGTTGCGCCAGGCAAGGCCGGGGGCCCAGCGGGCGATCTGCAGGGCGAATTTGCCGGCGCCGTGGGCGCGTTCGGCATCGAGGCTGAACAGAAAGGGGCGGGCGAGGCGATAGAGCACGACGGCGATGAGTCTACCGCCGCCGACCGTCGTCGGAGTACCATGCGGACGATGAATTTCGAGCGAGAGATTCCCTCCCGCGCCTCGACGGTGGTGTGCGGCGCCGGCATGGCCGGCGTGGCTTTCGCCTGGCATCTGGTGCGGCGCGGCCGCGACGGGGTGGTGGTGGTGGACGCCGGCGAACCCCTCGGCCTCACCAGCAGTCAGGGCACCGAGGCGTACCGCACCTGGTGGCCCGGCATGGACGCCGCGATGGTCCGGTTGACCAGCCGCAGCGTCGATCTGCTGGAAGCGATTCACCAGGCCAGCGATGGCGCCTTTGCGATGAGCCGGCGAGGCTATGTGTTCGCCACCGGCGACGCGGAACGCCTGCGGGGGATGGTATCCACCGCCCGGCAGGTGGCGGACTTCGGCGCCGGCCCGCTGCGGCGAAAGGAAGGCGATTACGCACCTTCGCCGGCGGAGGGCTGGCGGTTCGCCGACGGCGCCGATCTGGTGACCGACCCGGCGGTGGTGAAGGCCGCCTACCCGTTCATCGCCCCGGACGCGTTGGGCCTGCTGCATTTGCGGCGGGCTGGCTGGCTGGACTCGCGCGCTCTCGGCCGCTGGCTGTTGGCCGATCTCGAACGTCAAGGGGTGACGGTGTTGCGGGATCGGCTGGTGGCGGTGGAGAAAAGCGCCTCCGGAGCGGTGGCGGCGGTGGTTCTCGAAAAGGGTGGCACCTTGCCGGCGGAGCATTTGGTGCTGGCGCCGGGGCCGCTGCTGCCGGAGGCCGGCCGTCTTCTCGGGCTGGAGCTGCCGGTGATCAACGAACTGCACGGCAAGGCGGCTCTACGCGATCCCGAAGGTCTGGTGCCGCGCGACGCGCCGCTGATGATCTGGAACGATCCGGTGCGTTTGTCCTGGACGGAAGAGGAGCGGCAGACCCTCGCCGACCGCCCGGACCTGCTGCGGGAGCTGCCGCTGGGAGCCCACTTCCGGCCGCGGGGCGACGGGGCGGACGCCCATCTGCTCCTACTCTGGACCTACGCGCCGAAAGCGGTCTCAAAGGCGACCTGGCCGCCGGCCTTCGATCCCTACTACGGCGAGGTGCTGCTGCGCGGCGTTGCCCGCATGATCCCGGATCTGGAAGGGTACTTCGGGCGGGGCTCGCAGGCCGAGATCAGCGGCGGCTACTACTGCAAAGCGCCGGACAACCGTCCGTTGATCGGACCTCTGCCGGTGCCCGGGGTATGGGTGGTGGGTGCCCTCTCGGGCTTCGGCATCATGTCGTCTCAGGGGGCCGGGGATCTGCTGGCGGCGCACCTCACCGGCGACGAGCTTCCGTCCTGGGCGCCGGCGTTCCACCCGGCACGCTTCGACGATCCGATCTATCGGGCTCGCCTCGCCGGCTGGGACTCGCGCTTGGGCGAACTCTAGGGCCTTACTCTTCGGCAAGGGTCCCGAAGCGCCTGCGCAGTTGGTCGCCGTGCCGGCGGATGGCTTTTCTCTCGGCGGCGTCCATCTTGTCGAGGTGGTTGAGCATCAGGCTCATGCGGCGGTTGTTCGAGAAGCGCTGCTGGTGGTGCAGCAGAAAATCCCAGTAGAACGTGACGAAGGGACAGGCGTCTTCACCGTGGCGTTGGTCCAGGGAGTAGCGGCAGTCGCCGCAGTAGTTGCTCATGCGGTCGATGTATTTGCCGCTTGCCGCGTAGGGCTTGGTGCCGACGATGCCGCCGTCGGCGTGCAGGGTCATGCCGAGGGTGTTGGGCAGGGTGACCCAATCCACCGCGTCGACGTACATGCCGAGGTACCAGTCGCTGACCTCCCGCGGGTGGATACCGGCGATCAGGGCGAAGTTGCCGGTGACCATCAGCCGCTGGATGTGGTGACCGTAGCCGTGCTCGAGCACCTGATCGAGGCATTCCTCCATGCACTTCATGTCCGTCTCGCCGGACCAGTACATCTCCGCCAGACGGCCCTGGTGGTCGAGGCCGTTGCGCTCGCCGTAGTCCGCACCTTCGAGCCAATAGACGCCGCGAATGAACTCCCGCCAGCCGAGGATCTGGCGCACGAACCCTTCCACCGCCGGCAGCGGAGCGCGGTCGGCCCGCCAGGCGGCGAGGGCGGCGTCGATCACCCGCTCAGGGTGGATCAGCCCGAGGTTGAGGGGTGGCGACAGCAGCGAGTGAAAGAGAAACGGTTCGCCGCTCCACATGGCATCCTGATAGCGGCCGAAGGTCGGCAGGCGATGCTCGATGAAGTGGTGGAGTACTTCCTCTGCCTGTGCCGGCGTGACCGGCCAACGGAAGGCGTCGAGACGTCCCGGGGCGCCTGGGAAACGTTTCTTGACCAGGGCGATCACCTCCTCGGTGATCACGTCCGGCTCGAAGGCCGGGATGTCGGGCACATCCGGCGCTTGGGAGAAGCTCTGGCGATTCTTCGAATCGTAGTTCCAGTCGCCGCCCTCGGGCTTGCCATCGTCGTCCAGCAGTATGCCGAAGCGTTTGCGCTGGAAGCGGTAGAAATGCTCCATCACCAGGGAGCTGCGGCCCTCCGCCCAGTCGGTGAAGACATGGCTACTGCACAGGAAGCGCTCATCGGGCAGTAGTTCGAAGGGTAATTCCATCTTCGCCACCGCCTCTTCGAGGATCGACAGCACCCGGTGCTCGCCGGGCCGCACGGCGGTGACTCGCTCCGGTGCGAAGGATTCGAAGGCACGCTGCAGCTCGCCGGCAAAGGACTGGGTGTTGTCTTCGGTGTCGAGGCGGGAGTAGGTCACCGGCATCCCGCGCCCTTCGAGGACGACGGCGAAGTGCCGCATCGCCGAAAGAAACAGTACCGTTCGCTGCTGATGGCTGGGAACGTGCCGGGCCTCTTCTTCCACCTCGGCCATCCACACCAGATCCTGCTCCGGGTCGAGATCTTCGAGGGCCGGAGCGTCAAGGTCGAGCTGATCCCCGAAGATCAGGTGGAGTCGACGGACGGGCTGCCTGCGGTCGAGGCGGGGGGAGAGTGCGAAGGCGCTCACGGCGGCGAGTCTACCGCCGGCAGAACGAAGAAGGGCCCGCGACGGCGCCTCGCCGTCGCGAGCCCGGGGTCGGAACTGTCAGTGAATGGGATCGGCGCAGACGCCGACGATGCTGGCTCCACCGATCACCACCGCCGGTCCTCCCGGAGCGCGGGAGAACTTGGCCTTGACGGACGCCGGGCAGGGCGGGCCGAAGGTCATCTTGATGGTGACCTTTTCATAAGCGCCGGCTGGCGCGCGATTGATGGCGATGATGCGGGCGTTGTTGGGCTCGATGGTCACCGTGGGGCCCGGCGGGGCGGTGCCGCCGCCCTGACGCTTCCACTTGTAGGTGAGTTGGACGAGCTTCTGCTTCTTCTCTTCCGGCGGATTGGTGTCTTCCACCTCCAGAATGCCGATAACGTCGGGATCTTGGGTGTCGGTGGGGTTCTGGTCTTCGTTCGGCCTGTCGGCATCTGTCTCCGCGAAGAGGAGCACGCCTTCCTCGGTCAGTTCGGCGGCGCCGAAGAGCGAGGCGGCGGAGCCTTCGTACCACCAGTAGTCCCCGGCCCTCGGCACCTCGATCACGGGTGCCAGCGGGTTCGGGGCCGTGAAGTCCCACATCACCGTCACGGTGCGGCCGTCATCGACCATCCAGGCGGTATCCACGAGATCCCACTCGGCGTCCCGTTCGGCCTTGACCTCTCGGGTGTAGTCCTCGGCACTTTTGGCTTGGTCGCCGTTTCCGGCGCTGGCGGCCAGGAGGGGGACGGCAACGGCCGCCGCGAGGGCGAGTAAGAGGATGAGTTTGCGCATTTAAGTCTCCTTTGGCGAATCCCGATCCACCGGGAGGGTGGTGGGAGGATGCGGGCACGGAGCAGTCGGCCCGCAAAATTTAAAGCGCTATTGCGCACACCATTCAATACATGGTGAGCGCAATGAGTGTTCATGCAGCCCGCTGGGCTCTGTGCAGAGACGGCCAGGTCACAGGGAGTTCTAGGTGGAGGGCGACGCAGTGAGAGGAACTTCACCTATGAACGGAAGTCTGCTTGCCTAGCCGGGTCCGCGAGTCAACAGATACAGAACTGACGCCAGCAGATTCCCTCGAAGGGTGCACAGATCGCGTCACACTGCGCCTGGCTGGTACAGAGCGGAAAGCCGAATCCCGGGGCCTCAGGGATCACAGACAGCCCGGTCATCTGCGAGTCCACGGTGCACTGAAGTTCGAGCTCCAGTGACAGTGGGATCTCGAGCTCCACCATCGCAGTGGGTGCAACGTTGGGGACTGCGTCCTGGTGTTCCTGGGCGGTGGAAGCGAGTCCAACTCCTAGAACCAGGAGGAAAAGACAGAGGGAGATGAAAGACCTTGATTTCATGAAGGATCTCCTTTGCAAGTAGGTCGATAGTCAGGATCTCACTGCGTCGCACCGAAAGAATTCCATTCAGAATAGACAACTATAACGGAAATGCAAATGTCAGTGTTTATAAATATTCATGAAAGTATGTGCGCTTTGAACTCCTGGTCGGGGGATGCTGAGGTGCGCAGGGCTTGATCACCTGCTGAGGTGGGATAGCCTTGCACCGGAGCCAGCCCATGCACGACATCCCTCTCCTTCCTGACGAACTGGTCGTCACCGACTTCGGCCCGCGCCGCATCCCGTCGCCCCTCGAGCTGCCGCCGGCGAGTGTCGAGGCGACCGGCAGCTTCGTGGCGCCGGGCACCGGCATCCGGGTGAGTGTGGAGGTCGGTCCGGAAGGGCCTGGCGACGAACCGCCGCTTTTCTTCGAGAAGGCCGGCCCGCGCGAACTGCTCTTCTTCGGTGCCAAAGAGGTGCGGGCGGCCATCGTCACCTGCGGTGGCTTGTGCCCCGGTACCAACAACGTCATCCGGTCGGTGTTCTATGAGCTATATCACCGCTACGGGGTGAAGGATGTGCTGGGTATCCGCTACGGCTTTCAGGGTTTGAATCCGGCGGTGGGGGAGCCGCCGGTGCCGCTGACTTCGGACTTCGTGCGCCGTATCCACCGCTTCGGAGGCACTGTCTTGGGCTCCTCCCGGGGGGCGCAGGACACCGAGGTGATGGCCGATTACCTGGAGCAGCTCGAGGTCGACATGCTGTTTTGTATCGGTGGTGACGGCACCCAGCGCGGTGCCCATGCCCTGGCTGAAGCCCTGGCGAAGCGGTCTCGCCCCTGCGCCGTCGTCGGCATCCCAAAGACCATCGACAACGACATCCCTTTCGTTTGGCGCTCCTTCGGTTTCTTCACCGCCCTGGATCAGGCTCGGGAAGTGATCCAGGGAGCCCACGTCGAAGCAAACGGCGCCCGCAACGGCGTCGGCTTGGTCAAGGTGATGGGTCGTGACGCTGGCTTTATCGCCGCCGGCGCCACCCTGGCGAGCCAGGAAGTGAACTATTGCCTGGTGCCGGAGGTGCCTTTCGAACTGAAGGGTCCCGGTGGTTTCCTGGAAGTGCTCGAAAAGCGTCTCGTTTCGCGCCAGCATGCGGTCGTCGTGGTGGCCGAGGGCGCCGGCCAACATCTTTTCGAGGACGAGTCCGTAGACCGCCACGACGCCTCCGGCAACCGACAGCACCGCAACATCGGCCTGTTCCTGCGCCAGCGCATCCGGGAACACTTCGCCGAGCGCGGCATCCCCATGGTGCTCAAGTACTTCGATCCCAGCTACACCATTCGCAGCGTCCCGGCCAACACCGATGACGCCCTGCTCTGCGACGGCCTGGCCAGAAACGCCGTCCACGCCGCCATGGCCGGCAAAACGGACGTGCTGATCGGCTTCTGGCACGGGGTGTTCGTGCACGTTCCGATCCCGGCGGTGGTGCGTCGCGAGAAGACCATGGAGCCCGACGGTGGCTTGTGGATGGGGGTGCTCGAAAACACTGGCCAGCCGGCGCGGATGGGGCCGTGAGGACTGCTAGAGTAACGGCTGGTTGGTGACTCAAGATCGGGTGGAATGAGAGTCCGGGTGCAGTCCGCGACCGAGCCCGCGAGGGCTCGGCGGCGAAGCCGAAGATGGGGTGAGCCCCAATCGCGGGGCGAGGGGGCGTAGCCCCCTAGAAATGAATGCGAGCAGAGTGCTGAGATGATTGATTTCTCGGTGCTTTGCGAGCACGGGGCCCGAAAGCATGGAAGAGATGACCGACACGATGATCGTCGCCGTCGAAGGGCGGCAGATTCTGGACAGCCGGGGCAATCCCACCATCGAGGTGGATGTCGGCCTGGCCGGCGGCGCCTGGGGCCGGGCGGCGGTGCCCTCCGGAGCCTCCACCGGGGAGCGCGAGGCGGTGGAGCTGCGCGACGGCGACGAGGGCCGCTGGCTGGGCAAAGGCGTCTCCCAGGCGGTGGACAATGTGGACGGCGAGATCGCCGAGGCCCTGGAAGGGCTCGACGCTAGCGACCAGGCGGTGGTTGACGGCATCTTGATCGAGCTGGACGGTACGGACAACAAGTCGCGCCTCGGCGCCAACGCCATCCTCGGCGCCTCCTTGGCGACGGCGCGGGCGGCGGCGGCGGCGCACGATCTGCCCCTCTGGTCATACCTCGGCGGGGTGGCGGCGCGGGAACTGCCGGTGCCGATGATGAACGTGCTGAACGGCGGCGCCCACGCTGACAACAATGTCGACATTCAAGAGTTCATGATCCTGCCGGTGAGGGTGGAGACCTTCTCCGAGGCGCTGCGCGCCGGCACGGAGATTTTCCATCACCTGAAAGCCGTGTTGGCGAAGCGTGGTCTGGGCACGACGGTGGGCGACGAAGGCGGTTTCGCGCCGGATCTCCAGTCGAACGAAGAGGCGCTGGAAGTGCTGCTAGCGGCCGTCGAAGCGGCCGGCTACCGGCCCGGTGAAGACATTTGGCTGGGCCTCGACGTCGCCGCCAGCGAGTTGGTGGAGGGCGACGGCTATCGGGTGGACGGTGCAGTGCGGAGCACCTCGGACATCGTGAACTGGTACGAGGATCTGGTGGGCCGCTATCCGATCCTGTCGATCGAAGATGGCTTGGGAGAGAACGATTGGAACGGCTGGCAGCAGCTATCGGAGCGTCTGGCGGACCGCGTGCAGTTGGTCGGTGACGACCTATTCGTCACCAATACCCGCATTCTGGAGAAGGGCATTGCCCAGGGCATCGGCAACTCGATTCTGATCAAGGTCAATCAGATCGGCACCCTGACGGAAACCCTGGACGCCATCGAGACGGCGAAGCGGGCGCGCTACACCTCGGTCATCTCCCACCGCTCCGGCGAGACCGAGGACACTACTATCGCCGATCTGGCGGTGGCCACCAACGCCGGACAGATCAAGACCGGGTCGCTGTCGCGCACCGACCGCACCGCCAAGTACAACCAGCTCCTGCGTATCGAAGGGGCGCTCGGTCCGGCGGCCCGCTACCGTGGCGCCGGCGTCTTCTACAACCTGCCTGGGAGGCTCGCCTGATCCATGGAACCCACCCGCATCGGACTGATGGGATTCGGCCGCATCGGCCGCAACCTCTTCCGAATTCTGTATCGCGACGAGGCGATCCGCCTGGCCGGCATCAGCGACATCGCCGACCCGGAGGCGCTCGAATACCTGCTGCGGTTCGACACCCTGCTCGGCCGCTTTCCGGAGGAAGTGAGCATCGAGGACGGTCACCTGTACGTGGTCGGCCGGCAGATCCCGATGGTCTCCGGACGTGGGCCGGGGGATGTGCCCTGGGGTGAACTGGGAGTCGATACGGTGATCGAGGCGACCTCGCAGAACCGCTCCCGGGAGGAGATCGAGCGGCACCTGGAGCAGGGCGCGAAACGGGTGATCCTGTGCGTGCCGCCGGAGGATCCGCCGGACATCACGGTGGTGATGGGGGTCAACGACGAGCGGTTGGAAGCCTCCCATCGCGTCGTGTCGAACGGCTCCTGTACCGCCCACTGCGCCGGGCCGGTGATCAAAATACTGCATCGGGCTTTCGGTATCGAGCGGGCGTTTCTGTCGAGCGTCCACGCCTACACCAATCAGCAGCGCCTGGCGGACGTACCGGCGGAGGACAAGCGCCGCGGCCGGGCAGCGGCCGAGAACATCATTCCCCAGGACACCAACTCCGCCCGGGTGGTGGAGGATCTGCTGCCGGAACTGGCCGGCCGCATCGTCGGCCGGGCGATGAACGTGCCGGTGCCCAATGGTTCGGTGGTCGATCTGGTGTGCTGGCACGACCAAGAAGTCACCGAAACGGCGGTCAACGAAGTGATGCGCACCGCCGCCGCCAGTCCGGAATGGCGGCAGTATGTGGAATATGAGGACGATCCCATCGTTTCGAGCGACATCCTCTCGAGCACCTTTTCGAGCACCTTCGATTCGCAAGCCACGATGGCCCGCGGCACCATGTCCAAGACCCTGTCGTGGTTCGACAACGGCTGGGGCTACGCCCACCGGGTGGTGGATTTGATCCACCGGTTCCGTCAACTCGACGGGCTGTCGGGTGGGCCGACGGTCGAGGGGGCTGCCTGATGGTCGTGCGCGTGGGGATCAACGGTTTCGGTCGCATCGGCCGCAGCGTGTTCCGCATCCTGAGCGAGCGGGACGACATGGAAGTGGTCGCCATCAACGACCTGTACGACAACGAGCAGCTCGCCTACCTGCTGCGCTACGACACGGTGATGGGGCCGTTCCCGAAGACCGTGACGGTGGATGGCGATTCGATGACCGCCGGCGACGACCGGGTGGTGATGACCGCTCACCGGGATCCCGCCGACAACCCCTGGGGCGACCTCGGGGTGGATGTGGTGGTGGAGTCCACCGGCGTTTTCCGCCACCGGCAGCCGCTCGAAAAGCATCTGGCGGCGGGTGCCCGCAAGGTCATCCTCACGGTGCCGCCGAAGGAGCCGCTGGACGCGATGATCGTCCTCGGGGTCAACGACGACGAGTTGGACGCCTCGCATCGGCTGGTGTCGAACGCGTCCTGTACGACGAATTGCCTGGCGCCGATCGCCAAGGTCCTCGATGAGGCCTTCGGCATCGAAGAGGGCTTCATGACCACCGTCCACGCCTACACCAACGATCAGCGCCTGGCGGACGTGCCGCACAAGAACCTGCGACGCAGCCGGGCGGCGGCGGAGAACATCATTCCCACCACCACCGGCGCCGCCCGTGCCGTCGCCAAGGTGCTGCCGCATTTGGACGGCAAGCTCGACGGCATGGCCATGCGCGTGCCGGTGCCGGACGGTTCGATTGTGGACTTGGTGTGCCGGGTGGTCTCGCAGCCGAACGTGGTGGAGGTCAACGCGGCGATCCGCCGCGCCGCCGAGGGGCCGATGGCGCGCATCATCCAGTACTCGGAAGAGCCGCTCGTCTCTAGCGACATCATCGGCAATCCGCACTCCTCGGTGTTCGACGCCCTATCGACCGTCGCCCACGGCGACGGCTACCTGGGGGTCATCGCCTGGTACGACAATGAATGGGGTTACTCCAACCGGGTGGTCGATCTGCTCGGCCGGATGGCCGCTTTTGAAAGCGCCTGAAGAAGGACTTGACCGCTACTCGGCGGCGAACTCCAGCTCGATGGAGTAGTCCTCCGGCGGGATCCTCTCGCTGCTCTCCGGGTAGGGATCAACCTGGCGCAGATGGCAGGTGCGGCCGTTGACGTCGGCCCTCTCCTTGAGACTCGAAACCTCATGGCGGCTCGTTTCGCCATCGTGCTCGATCTCCAGCCGCACCGTCGCTTCGCCTGCCCACACGCACTGCACTCCCTTTGGGCAGCGCGAATCTCCCACCACCTCCACGAAGGTCACCCGCCAGCCGAGGAGGTCCAGGCGAGCGCTCTCGCCGACGGCCAGGCGGAACGATTCTCCGGGACTCACCGCCGGCAGATCCTCGGCGGGACTGCTCTGGCAGGCGAGGGCAAAGAGGGTGCAGGCGAGGAGGGTGGGGCGCATGGGCGGTTCTCCGGACGTTGGGTGGAAAGCGTCTCCCTTCATTGTAGGCCGCGGCGGGAGTCCCGGCACGCCGCTGGTATCTTTCGTTCCGCATGGACCTTCCCTTCACACGCGTTGCCTTGGAGCGGTTGGAGCTGGCGGACGGAGCGCCGGGTCTCGGGCCGAGCGGCCGTAGCCTGGCGGCGGTGCGGGCCTTGGCGCGCCGGCTGGACAAGGAGCGCGATGTGGTGCGCCATCCCGAGCGAGGGGTGCGCGCCGGCCACCTCTTTGCGCTTCTCCAACTCCATTCCTACTCCGGCCGCCTGCTCGACCGCCTCCGGCGGAGTGCCGGTTCGGGAGTCCTGGCGCGGGCCCTCGGCTGGCTGCGGGACCGATTCGGTGCCGAGCGCCTGTCCGCCGCCTTCCGCCGCCTGCGCGACCTCTACCCTCTGGAGGGACTGTCGGAAGAACTCGCCCAGGCGGACGCCGACGAGGCCGCTCTGGCGGCGATGGTCCGCCTGTGGCTGATCAACCGCAACCCCGCCTTCGCCCGCCTGCGCGATCTGTTCGACGATGCCGAACTGGACGCCGACACCGGCTATGGCGAGATGGTCGCCAGCCTGGAGGAGTGGTCCGATGCGCTGCCTTTGGAGGAAGGGGGCGGAGCCTTTGCCGAGTGGGTCGCGCCGCTGCGCGAGGCGCCGAACTCCGTCGATCAACAGCTCGCCCTGGTGCTGGAAGACGAGGGGCGCCAGCCTCCGCCGGCGCGGCGTGAACTGCTGCTGGCGCGGGACGTCCTCCGGGAGGAGGAAAAGCCGGTGTTCGTCGGCCCCGGCGGGCCGCCACCTCCGCCCCCGCCGGCGATCGACGCGGCGGATCTGGCCGTTGGCGAGAAGCGTTTCAGCGCCGACCGGAGCTGGATGCCGGAGCTGGTGTTGGCGGCCAAGAACGCCCTGGTGTGGCTCGACCAGTTGAGCCGCGACCACGGCCGGCCGATCGCCACCCTCGACGCCGTTCCCGATGCCGAACTCGATCGCCTGGCCCTGCGCGGCGTCACCGGCCTGTGGCTGATCGGCCTGTGGGAGCGCAGTCCCGCCTCGGCGGAGATCAAGCGCCGCTGCGGCAATCCCGAGGCAGCGCCCTCCGCCTACGCCATCGGCGCCTACCGCATCGCCGAGGAGTTGGGCGGCGACGAAGCCCTGGACGACCTTCGGCGCCGCGCCGTGGAGCGTGGCTTGCGCCTTGCCTGCGACATGGTGCCCAACCACTTCGGGGTGGATTCGGAGTGGGTGTTGGAGCATCCGGAGCGGTTTCTTTCCGTCCCCGTGTGCCCGTTTCCGAACTACACCTTCGCCGGGCCCGACCTGTCGCCGGATCCGGCGGTGGGGATTTATCTGGAGGATGGCTACTGGGACCGCAGCGATGCGGCGGTGGTCTTTCGCCGGGTGGATCGTTCGGTCTCGCCACCGGCGGAAGCCTTCGTCTACCACGGCAACGACGGCACCTCGCTGCCGTGGAACGACACGGCCCAGCTCGACTATCTGAATCCGGAAGTGCAGGAGGCGGTGATCAAGGAGATCCTGGCCGTCGCCCGGCGCTTTCCGGTCATCCGCTTCGATGCCGCCATGACCCTGGCCAAACGCCACGTCCAGCGCCTTTGGTATCCGCAACCGGGCGAGGGGGGCGACATTCCTTCCCGCGCCGAACACGCCCTGCCGGCGGAGGAGTTCGCCCGCCGCATGCCGGAGGAGTTCTGGCGCCGGGTAGTCGACCGCATCGCCGAGGAGGTGCCGGACACTCTGCTGCTGGCCGAGGCCTTCTGGCTGATGGAGAGCTACTTCGTGCGCACCCTCGGCATGCACCGGGTGTACAACAGCGCCTTCATGCACATGCTGCGGGATGAATCGAACGACCAGCTCCAGCGCTCGCTGGCAGAGGTGCTCGCCTTCGAGCCGGAGATCCTCAAGCGGTTCCTCAACTTCCTCACCAATCCCGACGAAAAGACGGCCCTCGAACAGTTCGGCCAGGGGGACAAGTACTTCGCCGCCTGTGTGTTGCTGGTCACCCTGCCGGGGTTGCCGATGTTCGGTCACGGGCAGTGGGAAGGGCTGGGCGAGAAGTACGGTATGGAGTATCGCCGGGCCTACCGCGACGAGGCGCCGGACCGCGGGCTCGTGGCCCATCACGAGCGGATGATCGCGCCGCTGCTGCGGCGGCGAGCGCTGTTCGCCGAGGTGGCGACCTTCCGGCTGTTCCCCTTCGAGGCCGCTGGCGGCGAGGTCAACGCGGATGTGTACGCCTTCTCGAATCGTCGCGGCGACGAGCGCGCGCTGGTGCTGGTGCACAACCGGGCGGCGATGACCGCCGGATCGATCCGGTTGAGCGTGCCCTTCGCCGATCGCGACCGGGATCAGGGCCAGGGCCAGAGTAAGGGGCGGTCTGGCGGCCTCACCCGCAGCGAGTCCCTCGGCGAGGCCCTCGGCTTCGAGCCGCGAGATGATGTGTTCTGGATCTTCCGAGACGCGGTGGCCGGCGGCGAGCGCATCCTTTCCGGCCGGATCCTCTGCGAGCGCGGCCTGGTGGCGGAGCTGGGACCCTATGAACACCGGGTGTACCTCGATTTCCGCTCGGTGGAGGATCCTGGAGGCGCCTGGGCTTCGCTGGCGGAGGCCCTTCACGGCCACGCGGTGGCGGACATGGACGTGGCTTTCCGGGAGCGCCTGGTGCAGCCGGTGCGGGCGCCGGTGGGAGAGCTCCTGTCGTCGCCGGCTCTGCTGCGGCTATGGCGGGAGAGCAATCCGGAGCCGGCGATCGAGGCGTTCGTCACCCGGTCCGAGGCGGTCTTCAGGGAGGTGGCGCCGCACCTTGCGGCGGGGGTCGGGGGGCTCGCAGACTCCGCTTCCGCGATCCCCGTCGTGAGTGAGGATGCCCTTGCCGAAGTCGTCGCCGGGCTACGCGAAACCCTCGCGGACCTCAGCCGCTTGCCGCGGGCGACCGGCCCGTTGACCTTCGGCCTGTGGGGTTCGGAGGATCTCGAGACTCGCCGAGGGGAGCTGATGGCCGTTGCCTGCCGAGTGGTGCTCGCGGCCCTGGCGGAGGTTGGTACGGGAACAGAGGCGCCGCGGGATCTGGTCGACCAATGGCTGCTGCTGCCGGAGATTCGCCGCGCCGTCGCCGTTGGGGCCGAAGAGGAGGAGAGCGACGCCCGCGCCCAGGCGGTCCGCCTGTTCACCGACTCTTCCTTCGCGAACTGGTGGCGGGCAAAGGTCGAGTCGGGCGCCGGCGAGCTGTTCGAACGTTGGCTGGTCGATCCGGAGGTCCGTCGCTTCCTCGGGGTCCACCGCTTCGACGACACGGTGTGGTTCCATCGCGAGGCCTTCGCCACCTTCGTGCGCTGGCTGGCCCTCACCGCCGCCCTGGCGGAAGCCGGCGACGAGCCGGAGATGAACCCATCCCGAGCGGCGGATCTGCTGCAAGACCTGTCCACCGCGTCGGCGGCTTCCGGCTATCGGCTGGACAGCCTGCGGCGCCTCCTCGGTGGGGAGGCATCTGTCCGCTTTGACGACGAGGCCGCGACCGACGACCTCAGCGAGGAAGAGGAGTAGCGGTGCGGGTACTCGCCCTCGAGCCCTACGACGGCGGTAGCCACCGCGCGTTTCTCATCGGCTGGTCCGAGGTCAGCCGCCATCGCTGGACGATCCTCGGCCTGCCGCCCTTCAAGTGGCGCTGGCGCATGCGCCACGCACCACTGACCTTCGCCCGGCGGATCCGTCGGCGCTGGTCCGAGGGTGAGCGCTGGGACCTGCTGTGGGCTTCGAGCATGCTGGACCTGGCGCAGCTCCGGGGGCTGGCGCCGGAGGTGGCCTCCCTGCCGGCGGTGCTCTACTTCCACGAGAACCAGCTCACCTATCCGCTGTCGTCCGCGGTCGGAGAGTCTGCCCGGCGGCGCGATCTCCACTTCGCCTTCAGCCACCTGACCTCCGCCCTGGCGGCCGAGGCGGTGTGGTTCAACTCCGCCTTCCATCGCGACGACTGGTCGGGCGCGACGGAGGCCCTCATCCGGCGGATGCCCGATCATCGACCGCTGGCGGAGATCGAAGAGATCCGCCGCCGGAGCGTGGTGCAGGCGCCGGGCATTCCGGCGATCGCGGGGCGCCTTCAACCTTCTCCTGGGCCGACCTCCGGTGGGCCGCTGACCCTGCTGTGGGTCGCCCGTTGGGAGCACGACAAGGGGCCGGAAGTATTCTTCGAGGCGGTGGAACGGGCGCTCGCTGCCGGCGCCGATCTGCGGTTGGTGGTGCTCGGTGAGTCCTTCGAACGCCGGCCGGCGGTTTTTGGACGGGCCCGAAAGCGGCTGGCCGAGCACATCCTGCATTGGGGCTGGCTGGAAAGTCGGGAAGACTACGAGGCGGGGCTGCGGCTGGGGGATGTGGTGGTCTCCACTGCCCGCCACGAGTTCTTCGGTCTGGGGGTGCTGGAGGCGGCCGCGGCCGGCGCCCGGCCGCTGTTGCCGCGGCGGTTGGCCTACCCGGAGATCTTCGGCCCGCTGGGCGATGACCTCTTCTACCAGGCGTCGGGTGAGGGCGAGGCCGGCGCCCTGGCGGAGCGCCTGGCGGCCCTCGCCGCGGGCGACGCCTCCCTGAGGCAACCGCCCATCGGCCAGCGCGCGCGGGTCGAGGAGTACTTCTGGTCCCGCCGTGGCGCGGCCATGGACGAGGCTCTGGAGTCTCTCGTCGACTAGCCCTTGCATCGCACTGGGTGGATGGCTATACTCCGCCTTCACGCCGGCCCTTCGACAGGTCGGCAACCGAGAGGTTGACGGGGCGGATGCAGCCCTGTTACTGTCGGCGAGTTTTCGCGCCGAGGGTCCCCGCCCGGGGACCGTGGCGACTTTTTCGTCTTCGGACAGGCCCCGCCTACGGGTGAGGGCGAGTAGTCGAAAGCGGGGCCGCGGAGGGCCTTGGGCCAGCCGTGAGCCTCGATATGCTTCGTGGCCGCAATCCCGCTTATGGGATCGATCCGCGATGTTTAGGAGAGTTGACGCATGCCTACGATTCAGCAGTTGGTGCGCAAGGGACGCGAGCGCATCAAGACCAAGACCAAGAGCCCGGCTCTGCAAGGCTGTCCGCAGCGTCGTGGGGTTTGCGTGCGCGTGTATACCCAGACGCCCAAGAAGCCAAACTCGGCTCTCCGTAAGGTCGCCCGTGTTCGCTTGACCAACGGGATCGAAGTGACCACCTATATTCCGGGGGTCGGCCACAACCTGCAGGAGCACTCGATTGTGCTCATTCGCGGCGGCCGTGTGAAGGACCTTCCCGGTGTGCGCTATCACGTAATCCGCGGAACCCTCGATGCCGTCGGCGTCGACGGTCGCCGCCAGGGTCGTTCGAAGTACGGCGCCAAGCGCCCGAAGGCTTAGAGGGAACAAGGCATGCCCAGAAGACGCGAAGTTCCGAAGCGGGAGATCCTGGCCGATCCGATCTACAACTCGCAGTTGGTGACCAAGTTCGTCAACGTCCTGATGGAGGACGGTAAGAAGGCGGTCGCCGAGCGGATCATCTATGACGCCCTCAGCACCATCGGCGAGCGCGCCGAAGACGGCGACGCCATGAAGGTTTTCAAGCGGGCGATCGAAAACGTCAAGCCGGCCGTCGAGGTGAAGTCCCGGCGTGTGGGCGGCTCGACCTACCAGGTGCCCATCGAAGTGCGCCCGGGTCGTCGCCTCGCCTTGTCCATGCGCTGGATCATCAGCGCCGCCAAGAGCCGCGGAGAAAAGACGATGCGGCAGCGTTTGGCCGGTGAGCTTTCGGAAGCTGCCGAAAGCCGCGGCGGAGCGGTGAAGAAGAGAGAGGATACGCACCGCATGGCGGATGCGAACAAAGCGTTTTCGCACTACCGCTGGTAAGGCTTCCGCTCCCCGACTTCAACAACCAAAGATTCTTGGGTTTGCCGAGAGCGCGCAATCGCGACGCTCCGCGGCCCCAACGTCGCAATAGATCGAGTTCACTAGAGAGTTTCAGATCATGTCACGCAAGGTTTCCCTGGAAAAGACGCGCAATATCGGCATCATGGCCCACATCGATGCCGGTAAGACGACGACCACCGAGCGCATCCTTTTCTACACGGGCGTCAACTACAAGATCGGCGAGGTCCACGAGGGCACCGCGACGATGGACTGGATGGCCCAGGAGCAGGAGCGGGGCATCACCATCACCTCCGCTGCGACTCAGTGCTCCTGGAACGACTACCGGATCAACATCATCGACACCCCGGGACACGTCGACTTCACCGCCGAAGTGGAGCGTTCCCTGCGCGTGCTCGATGGCGCCGTCGCGGTGTTCGATGCGGTGGCCGGTGTCGAGCCGCAGTCGGAAACGGTGTGGCGTCAGGCCGACGGTTACCGCGTGCCCCGCATCGCCTTCGTCAACAAGATGGACCGCGTCGGTGCCAACTTTGACCGCACCATCGACATGATGAAGTCCCGCCTCGGCGCCAAGCCGGTGGCGCTGCAGATTCCCTGGGGTTCGGAGGATCAGCTCCGGGGCGTTGTCGATCTGGTGGAGATGAAGGGTTTCCTGTACCGCGACGAGACCATGGGCGCCGATTACGAGACCGTCGACATCCCCGAGGAGCTGGCGGACGAGGCCCACAAGCGGCGCGAAGAGCTGGTCGAGCTGGTGTCCGAAACGGACGACGAGCTGCTGGAGAAGTACCTCTCCGGTGAAGAGGTCACCGTCGACGAGATCAAGGCGGCGTTGCGCCGCGCCACGATCTCCGGCGATCTGCACCCGGTGATGTGCGGTTCGGCCTTCAAGAACAAGGGTGTCCAGCCGCTGCTCGACGCGGTAGTGGACTACCTGCCGTCGCCGCTCGACGTACCGCCGGTCGAGGGCATGATCCCCGGTGAGGAGACCAGCGTCGAGCGTCCGTCGGACGACGATGCGCCTTTCTCCGCGCTGGTTTTCAAGATCATGACCGACCCGTTCGTCGGCCAGCTCGCCTTCTTCCGGGTGTACTCCGGCAGCGTCCAGTCCGGCGCTTCGGTATTGAACGTCGCCCGTTCGAAGAACGAGCGCATCGGCCGGATCTTGAAGATGCACGCCAACAAGCGCGAAGAGATTTCCGAGGTGTGGGCCGGCGACATCGCTGCCGCCGTGGGCTTGAAGGACGTCACCACCGGCGACACCATCTGCGCGCCGGACGCGCCGGTGTTGCTCGAGTCGATGACCTTCCCGGATCCGGTAATCTCCGTGTCCATCGAGCCCAAGACCAAGGCCGATCAGGAGAAGCTGGGTGTTGCCCTCGGCAAGCTCACCAAGGAGGATCCGACCTTCCGGGTGCACACCGATCCGGACACCGGACAGACCCTGATTTCCGGCATGGGCGAGCTGCACCTGGAGATCATCACCGATCGTCTGGTGCGCGAGTTCAACGTTGGCGCCAATGTCGGCAAGCCGCAGGTGGCCTACAAGGAGACCATCACCAAGGAGGCCGAAGGTGAAGGCCGTTTCGTCCGCCAGAGCGGTGGCCGCGGTCAGTTCGGCCACGCCAAGATCGTCATGCGGCCGACGGAGGAAGAAGAGTTCATCTTCAACAACAAGATCGTCGGCGGCGTGATCCCGCGGGAATTCATCAAGCCTGTCGAGCAGGGAATCCAGGAGGCGATGGAGAGTGGGATCCTCGCCGGCTACCCGGTGACCGGCATCGAAGTGGATCTCTACGACGGCAGCTTCCACGACGTGGACTCTTCGGAGGTCGCCTTCAAGATCGCCGGTTCGATGGCCTTCCAGGACGGTTGCCAAAAGGCCAAGCCGGTGTTGATGGAGCCGGTGATGGCGGTCGAGGTCGTCACCCCCGAGGAGTACATGGGAGACGTCATCGGCGACATCACCTCCCGCCGGGGGCGGGTACAGAGTATGGAAGCCCGGGCCAATTCACAGGTCATCACCTGCCGGGTGCCGTTGTCGGAAATGTTCGGATACGCCACGGACCTGCGCTCGGCGAGCCAGGGGCGGGCCAACTACACAATGCAGTTCGCCTCGTATGAACAGGCTCCGAAGAGTGTCAGTGAGGAGCTGGTGGCCAAGGCCGCCGGGTGACCGCGCAGAGAGCGTAGGAGGGAAACACCATGGGTAAGGAAAAGTTTGATCGTTCAAAGCCTCACGTGAACATCGGTACGATCGGTCACGTAGATCATGGAAAGACGACGCTGACGGCGGCGATCACGAGCACTTTGGCCTCGAAGGGTTTGGCCGAGACGGTGGCGT
>JBCCEF010000030.1 GCA_039030395.1 Acidobacteriota bacterium | reverse complement strand
TCGCCAAGAATGCGCTCGCGAAGCTTCTCTTCGTAAAGTTTGTCGTCATTTTCAAGCCAGGTCTTGATTGGCAAGTCTACGGCGAAATCGGCACGCATGCGCTCTTCAAGTCCGCTTACGTCCCACATTTCTTCAAGAGACTGTGGCGGAATGTACTCATCGACAACACTTGAAATAACGTCTTCACGAATAGCCGCGATAGTCTCGCTAATATCGCCTTCATCAAGAAGCTCATTACGCTGTTCGTAGATAACTTTACGCTGGTCGTTAGCCACATCATCGTATTCAAGCAACTGCTTACGAATGTCGAAGTTACGACCTTCTACTTTGCGCTGTGCATTCTCGATGGCGCGAGTTACCCACGGATGCTCAATGGCTTCACCGCGCTCCATACCTAAACGCTTCATCATGTTGCCCATTTTTTCAGAGGCAAAGATACGCATAAGTGCGTCGTCTAATGAAAGGTAGAAACGGCTTGAACCCGGGTCACCCTGACGACCCGAACGACCGCGAAGCTGGTTATCAATACGGCGAGACTCGTGACGCTCTGTACCAATAATATGTAAGCCACCTGATGCAAGCACGGCATCGTGTCTTTCTTTCCACTCAGCCTTAATCTTTTTAATTTGCTCTTCAGTTGGATTTTCAATCTTTTCTACTTCTGCCTGCCAGTTACCACCTAACACGATATCGGTACCACGACCTGCCATGTTAGTCGCAATCGTAACCGCGCCTGGCTTACCAGCTTGGGCAACGATATCAGCTTCGTGTTCGTGGAACTTAGCGTTAAGCACTTTATGAGGAATCTTCGATTTCTTAAGAATACGAGAAATGAGTTCTGAATTCTCGATAGACACAGTACCCACAAGTGTAGGTTGACCGCGTTTAACGCACTCTTTAATGTCTTCAACAATGGCTTCGTATTTTTCTTCTGCCGTTAGGTAGATGAGGTCAGCCATATCTTTACGCTGCATAGGACGGTTTGTCGGGATAACTACCGTTTCTAAGCCGTAAATATGGTTAAATTCGAATGCTTCTGTATCGGCAGTACCTGTCATACCCGCAAGCTTGTTATACAAGCGGAAGTAATTCTGGAAGGTAATTGACGCAAGGGTTTGGTTTTCGTTTTGAATACGAACCCCTTCTTTCGCTTCTACAGCTTGGTGCAGACCTTCAGACCAGCGACGGCCTTCCATCGTACGACCCGTATGCTCGTCAACAATAACGATTTGGTCTTCTTTAACGATGTAGTCTACGTCTTTAGCAAACAACTTGTGTGCACGAAGCGCAGCGTTAATATGATGAAGCAGTGAAATATTACCTGCAGCAAACAGCGACTCGCCTTCAGGCAGCATGCCCTCTTGTTGAAGAATTTCCTCAACGTGAATTTGACCGCGCTCGGTAAGATGAATTTGTTTTGCCTTAAGGTCAATCGTGTAGTCACCATCGCCCTCTTGGCCTTCTTCATCCTCTTTTTCTTGCTGAACAAGTTTAGGAATAATGGTGTTGATGCGGCGATATAGCTCTGAGCTATCTTCGGCCTGACCAGAAATAATAAGTGGTGTACGGGCTTCGTCGATAAGAATTGAGTCAACTTCATCCACTACCGCATAGTTAAGCGGGCGCTGTACGCGGTCTTGTGGGCTAAATGCCATATTGTCACGAAGGTAGTCAAAACCAAATTCGTTGTTCGTACCATAGGTTACGTCAGCTTGATAAGCTTCACGCTTTTGCTGCGGCGACATACCAGGCACGTTACAGCCCACACGCATACCTAGGTAAGTAAATAACTGGTTACTCCACTCAGCATCACGACGAGCAAGGTAATCATTCACAGTAACAACGTGAACCCCTTTGCCAGACAAAGCATTAAGGTAAGTTGGCAAGGTAGCAGTTAGCGTCTTACCTTCACCCGTGCGCATTTCTGAAATTTTACCTTGGTGAAGTACTTGACCGCCTAGCATCTGCACGTCGAAGTGACGCATACCGTAAACCCGTTTACTTGCTTCACGCACGGTAGCGAAGGCTTCTACAAGAATATCGTCAAGACACGCAGCAAAACCCTGCCCTATTTTGTGTCAGATAAAAATCTCATCCTGCAAATGACCAAAGAACTCCTTTATCAGGAAAACCTTCAGAATTCGGTTAGGTTGCTTGGAATTTCGCTGGCCAATCTGAATACAGAAAAAAAGAAAACCGAACCTAAAGAAGATTCGGTTTCCATTCAATTAAAATTTGATTTTTAGAAGGCCTGCCTCATCATCAAGGCCTTCAATTTTCTACATATTATGGGTGCTTACTCAACTACAAGTGTATTATCAGTAGCCGTTGGGTTTAAAGGACAGAAATATACATACTCTCCTTTTTCCAAATTTGTTGGCTTAGACCTTTGAGTCTTTCCAGTAGCAACAGCTTCTGTCACATAGGCCGTCTGGATATGATTCTCCGGCTTGCTGATGTCTTTTCCTTTTTCTACCAGAACAAATCCAACATCATGTCCCACATTGTTATTGTGGATCTCGAAGACATAGGTGCCAGCCTTTACAGTAAGCTGTTTTTGAGTGAACTCACCGGGGGTTTGCTCAAGGCTGATCACCTCTGCCTTGTCTTTCATCATTTTGGCATCCTTCATCATTTTGTCCTGGGCATTTCCGCTTACCAGCGCTCCAAGAGCCAATACCAATACTGCTAATACTTTTTTCATTTTTAGATATTTAGATAGTTTATAATTATGCTTCTACAGATTCAAGTGGTTGCGCCGCTGGAAAGTCAACGGGTACCTGGGTAGTTTTATGTAGGTAGTTAGAGATGGTCTTATCTCCAACCAATACGATAGTATCGATAAGGTTTTCCTTGGTCCAACCGGCTGCAAAGAAGTTATCCAATACGTCCTGGCTTGCAGCTCCCCTGTTTTGGGTAAGGTTTCTTGCCAGTCTGGCCAGAGCGTCAAGTTTATTGTCAAAAGATGCTGCACCAGCTCTTAGTTCAAGCACTTGCTCGTCTGTAAATCCGTTCATTTTCCCTATAGCGGTATGGGCGGCTAAACAATAATCACAAGCGTTAACTTCACTTACAGCGAGGTTTACTACTTCTTTTTCTTTGGCTTTCAGGGATGTCTTGGCATTTGAAAGAGCGAGGTAATTTGCAAGGGCGTTCTCTGAATATGCGTAAGTGGCCCAACACTTGATCGATGTCGGCCACCGTGTGGTCGGCGCACACCTGGAAGCGAATCTCCTCTTCGCCGCGCGGAACCACCGGATAGGCCAGGCCGGTGGCGAGCACGCCGTGGTCATAGAGGTGGCGCACTAGCTCGCCGGTACGCACCGTGTCCCGCACCAGCAGCGGCACCACCGGGTGAGGGCCGGGGATCACCTCGAAGCCGAGGCCCACCAGCCCACGCTCGAAGCGCTCGGTGAGGGAGCGCAGGTGGCTTAACAGCGCTCGCCCCCGTTCGCTGTCCAGGATGTCGAGGGAGCGGGTTGCCGCCTGGGCTTCGCCGACGGTGATCGGGTTGGAGTAAATGTAGAGCGGCGCCGACTCCCGCAGAAAGCCGACGACCGCCTCGTTCGCCGTGACATAGCCGCCGTTCACCCCGAAGGCCTTGCCGAGGGTGGCGATCAGGACGTCCGCCCGGGCGTCGGCGTATTCCTCGGTGCCGCGGCCGGTCTCGCCGAAGGCGCCGGCGCCGTGGCTGTCGTCCACCACCACCACCACGTTCTCCGGAAAACGCTCGTCGAAGCGCCGCGCCAGCGCGACGATCTCGGCCAGCGGTGCGTGGTCGCCGCGCATCGAGAAGATGCCGTCGGTCACCAGCAGCACCCGCTCGGCTTCGGCCCCGGCGGCCTTCTCGAGGGCGCGCTCGAGGTCCTCCATGTCGTTGTGGGCGTAGATCGCTTTGCCCTTCGGGCGGGCCATGCGCATGCCGTTGATGATGCAGTTGTGGTTCAGCTCGTCGCTGACGATGAAGGTGCCCGGAGTGGTCAACGGCACCAGCACGCCGACCACCGTGGCGTAGGCGGAGCTGAAGATCATTGCCGCCTCGCGGCCGTGGAAGCGAGCCAGGCGCGCTTCGAGTTCGAGGTGCGGTCGGTAGGTGCCGCTAATGAAGCGCACCGCTCCGGGACCGGCGCCGAAGCGGCGGGTCGCCTCTTCCTCCGCCGCCATCACCTCGGGGTCGAGGGAAAGGCCGAGGTAGGAGTTTGAATTCATGCGCAGGAACGGCCGGTCCCCCTCACCTTCGAGCAAGAACCTCGGTCCGTGCTCGCCGACCGCCGGCAGGACGTCCACCACCACCGTCTCGGCGCCCTTGGCGGTACCCGCTTCGGCGAGGCCGGCAACGTGCTGGTCGAGGGCTTGGGATAGTCGATCGAGGGGCATGAACGGTCTCCTGAGGTCGGGAATAAGGGCGGACTGAGATCTATCGGGTGTTCGCGGCGGGCGCGGACAACCTCGCGGCGAGATGTTCGAGCATGTCGGCGGTCATCGCTTCGAGGTCCCATCGCGGTTGCCAGCCCCACTCGTCGCGCGCCGCGCTGTCGTCGAGGCGGCGCGGCCAGGAGTCGGCGATGGTCTGCTTGCGCTCGTTCACCCGGTAGCTCAGCTCGAAGTCTGGGCGGTGGCGCCGGATCTCCGCCGCCAGCACTTCCGGCGTCAACTGCATTGCGGTGATGTTGAAGGCGTTGCGGTGGGTCAGCCGCTCGGAGGGTGTTTCCATCAGCTCAATGGCCGCCCGCACGGCGTCCGGCATATACATCATGTCCAGTTGAGTGCCAGCGCGCAGAAAGCACTCGTAGCGATTGTGGGTGAGGGCCTGGTGGAAGATCTCCACCGCGTAGTCGGTGGTGCCGCCGCCGGGGTCGGCGGCCCAGGAGATCAACCCCGGGTAGCGGACGCCGCGCACGTCGAGGCCGTAGCGCTGGACGTAGTAGTCGCACAGCAGTTCGCCGGCCACCTTGCTGACGCCGTAGATGGAGGTAGGCCGCTGCAGGGTGTCCTGGGGGGTGGGATCCGGCGGCGTCGACGGTCCGAAGGCGGCGATGGAGCTGGGCACGAAGAGGGCGGCGCCCGTCGCCCGCGCCACCTCCAGGGCATTGGTGAGGGTACCGATGTTGATGTTCCAGGCGCGTTGCGGGTCCTTCTCGCCGGTGGCCGAGAGCACCGCCACCAGGTGATAGATGACCGTCGCCCGGTGCTCCCGGGCGATCCTTCCGAAGCGTTCCAGGTCGGTGCCGTCGAGGCGTCGGTTCGGGCCGTCGACGGCGGCGCCGGAGAGGGTGCGGATGTCCGTCGCCAACACCGCGTCGGCGCCGTACCGCCGGCGTAGGGCGGGAACCAGCTCTGAGCCGAGCTGGCCGGCGGCGCCGGTGATCAGGACCCGGCGGTCCTCGCTGGTGGTCACGAGCAGCGGCCCCCTCATTCGAGGCCGGCGCGCGGGTCCCATGTCATCGAAGTCCATATCGTGCCTCTCCGGGGAATCGAGCGAAAAACTCGCCAGGAGTATACCGATGCAAATCTAGTCCGCCCCGGCGCGGATCCCTTCGGCCCGCTCGGCTGCCGTTCGGATGCAGTCGGCAATGGACACGCCGGAGCGCCAGTTGCCGAGGAGATGAAGATTCGGGACGTCTCTTTCGACCCCATCGGCCACCTGCAGAAAGCGCTGGTGGCCGAGTTCGTACTGCGGAATACCCGGCCGCCAGCGGCGCACTCGCGAGAAGGCCGGTGCGGCGCCGATGCCGAGGACCCGGTCGAGATCCGCCGCGCTGCGCTCGAGCAGCTCGGAGTCCGAGAGCTCGACGGCCGCCGGGTCTGTCCGTCCGCCGATGAAGCAGGAGAGCGCTACATGCCCCGTCGGCGCCCGGTGCGGAAAAACGCTCGACGGGAACAGGCAGCCGAGTATCCTCAGGTCGCCGTTCCGTGGGGCGAGAAAGCCGAAGCCGTCCAGAGCGTGGTCGACGTGGCGCCGCGCGAAGCCGAAGGAGATCACCGCCACGGAGCTGTGGGGAATCTCCCGCAGGGCGGCGGCGTCCGCGCCGGGGATGGGTTCGAGCAGGTCGGCGGTGGGGCTGGCCGGCAGGGCCAGTAGGACGTGTTCGGCCGCGATGGCGAAGGCGCAGCCGTCCGCCTCTCCCCGCACCCGGAAGCCGGAGGCGCGGCGCTCGATGGTGAGCACCCGGTGGCGGCGTCGCACGGCGTCTCCGAGGCGTTCCGCCAGGCGTTCCGTCAGGGCCTCGAGGCCACCGGCGAAGCTGATCGGGTGACGCGATCCGGCGCCGCCGCTCCGCGCCGCCATCAGGCCTTTCACCAGGCTGCCTTGGTCGCGCTCCAGGCGAAAGACCTTGGGCAGCGCCCAGCGCACCGCCAGGCGCTCCGGATCGCCGGCGTAGATGCCTGAAAGGAACGGCTCGACGACCCGTTCCAGAATTTCGCTCCCGAGGCGCCGGCGAACGAAATCCGCTACCGATTCATCAGGCTCCCCAATATCCGGCGGGGTGGGGGCCCACGGCTCGCGCAGCAGGCGAAACTTGGCGGCGCGGCTCAGAACGGAGCTGCGCAGCAGGCCCAGCGGGTGGCCGGGAACAGCGACCAATCCGCCGTCGAGCCACAGGTAGCGACGTCGGGCGGTGGGGTCCGCGGCGAGCCGTTCTGTCGCCAGCCCGGTATCCCGCAACAGGGAGGCGACGGCGGGGTCGCTCTCCAGCAGGGTGTTCGGACCCTGCTCGCAGCACCAGCCCTCGTGGTGCAGGGTCTCGAAGGTGCCGCCGACCCTCTCGGCGGCTTCGAGCAGCACGACCCGCCGGCCGGCTTGCTGCAGGCGAAAGGCGGCGGTGAGGCCGGAGATGCCGCCGCCGACGACGATGGCGTCGGCGGGGGAAAGGTCGGTCGCGATGGGGCGAATTCCTTCGGAGTCAGTCGCTCTCAGTCGGCTTCGAAGTCGAGTTGCGTGTCCGCCGGCAGCGCCTCGATGGCAATGAGCTGGAAGGGCGGATCGCCGTCCCAGGTCACCTCAAGGGTGGCACTCACCCTGTCGCCGCGCTGGAAGGCGTCGAGGTTCACAGACTCGGCCACCGGAAAGGGCATGGTCATGGTCGGCATGCCCACCACGTCGCCCTCGATGCCAACGAAGTCCGGAATCGCCTCGTGGCGCAAATAGAGGGCCGAGGCCACTTCGCTCTGGCCGGGCATGGAGCGAATCTCGCCGCGTACCTGATAGATCTCTCGCCGCTGCGACGACGAGTCCGCGGCCTCCGGCTCATCCGGTCCACAGGCGATGGCGAAGAGGGCGAAAAGGCAGCTAGCGACGACCAGCAAAGAGCGTTTCATGGGCGATTCCGGAGCGCGTGAAAGTGGTCTGGGATGAGGCCCTTTCGAGCGCTGATCGTACCATTTCGGGATTCCCTTAGCGGCTGTCCAGAGGGTCCAGTTCGCGGTGAAGTTTGTGAGAGGATGAGGTGAAGTTGCGGCCATTCTTTGCGGATCCTCGCTTTCGGTGGCCCACAAAACGGGTCAGCACCCCGCTTCCGAACCCGAAGGGTGAGGCGGCAGCATAGCTGCCGTGGATGGGTTGAGCCCGAAGAGCGAGGGGCGGACCGCGGGCGGGCGCCCAGCCCCCTAACGAAAATCAGCTAGCGCGATCGCTGAAATCATGCGCGATGCGCAGTTCAGCGCTCTGCTAGCGGCGGAGGTGTACAAGGATGAATCCGTTGCGACAGCTCACGGAACTCGGACAAGCGGTCTGGCTGGACTTCATCCGGCGCAAGATGCTGCAAGACGGCGAACTGGCGCGGCTGGTCAAGGAAGACGGTCTGCGGGGAATGACCAGCAATCCTTCAATCTTCCAGCAGGCGATCGGCGGTAGCGACGACTACGACGAGCAACTCGCCACGATCCTGACCGCCGAGCCGAGCACCACGGCGACAAGGCTGTACGAGGCTCTGGCGATCGAGGACATTCGGCAGGCGGCGGATCTGCTGCTCCCGGTGTACGAGGGAACCGGCGGCGACGACGGCTACGTCAGCCTGGAGGTGTCGCCCTACCTGGCGCACGACACGGAAGCCACCCTCGAAGAAGCGCGCCGGCTGTGGGCGGCGGTCGATCGGCCCAACCTGATGGTCAAGGTGCCCGGCACCGCCGCCGGTGTGCCGGCGATCGAGGCGCTGACCGCCGACGGCATCAACATCAACGTCACCCTGCTCTTCGCCCTCGCCGATTACGAAGCGGTGGCCCAGGCATACGTCCGCGGTCTCGAGCGCTGTACTGCGCCGGAGCGGGTGGCCTCCGTCGCCTCGTTCTTCGTCAGCCGGGTCGACTCGGCGGTCGACGCCCAGCTCGAGTCACTGGCCCAAGGCGCGCCGGGCCATCCCAAGAGCGAAGCCGCCCGGGCGCTCCTCGGCACCACCGCCATCTGCAACGCCAAGCTGGCCTACCGGCGCTTCGAAGAGATCTTCCGCGGCGACGCCTTTGCGGCTTTGGCGGCGCGCGGTGCCCGGCCGCAGCGAGTGCTGTGGGCCAGCACCAGCACCAAGAACCCGGCCTACCGGGACGTGCTCTACGTCGAGCAGTTGATCGGATCGGACACCGTCAACACCCTGCCGCCGAAGACCCTGGCGGCCTTCCGTGACCACGGCGAAGCGCAGGAAACGTTGTCCGAAGACGTCCAGCAGGCGGCGGAACGGATCGCCGCGCTGAAGATTCTCGGCGTCGACCTCGATGCCGTCACCGATCGCCTTCAGGCGGACGGTGTGGCCGCCTTCGCGCGCTCGTTCGACGACTTGCTGTCCGCCGTCGAGCACAAGCGCCGGGCGGTGCTCGCTACTCGGGTTCCAGTGATGGCCCTGGATCTCGGCACCGCCCAGGGCCACCTTCACCGGCGGTTGCAGGACTGGCAGGACGAAGGTTTCGGCCGTCGCCTGTGGCTGCGCGACCCGACGGTCTTTGGCACGGACTGGGCGCCGGAACTGGTCGATCGCCTCGGCTGGCTGGCGCTGCCGGACTCCATGCGATCGCGGGTGCCGGAGATCACGGCCTTCGCCGACGAGGTCCGGTCCGAAGGCTTCCGCCACATTCTGCTTCTCGGTATGGGCGGCTCTAGCTTGGCGCCGGAAATGTTCCAGTCGGTGTTCGGTAACGCCGGCTCCGGGGGGGAACGTTGGCCGGCCCTGACGGTGCTCGATTCCACCCATCCGCGGGCGGTGGAGAGCGTCCTTGACTCCCTCGACCTGGCGCGAACCCTGGTGGTGGTGTCGAGCAAGTCCGGTTCGACTCTGGAGACCGATTCGCTGCGCCGGATCCTGTGGCAGCGCATCGAGCGGGCCGTCCAGACGCCAGGCGACCGGTCGCCCGGCATGCACTTCGCGGCGATCACCGATCCCGGTTCGTCCCTCGGCGCCCTGGCCAAGGCGCACGGCTACCGCCATCTCTTCGAGTCCCCGCCGGATGTCGGCGGCCGCTACTCGGCCTTGAGCCCCTTCGGTCTGGTGCCGGCGGCGCTGATCGGAGTGGACATTGCCGCTCTGCTCGACGGCGCGCGGGCGATGGCCCTGGCTTCGGGACCGGATCGGTCGGAGTTTGACAATCTCTCCTTGATCCTCGCTGCCGCCCTCGTCGTGGCCCATAAAGAGGGGCGCGACAAGCTGACCCTGCGCACCTCCCCCGGTCTTTCCTCGCTGCCGGACTGGCTGGAGCAGCTCGTCGCCGAAAGCCTTGGAAAGGACGGAAAAGGCATCCTGCCGGTGGCCGGCGAGAACGCTCCCGAGGCGGCGGACGATCGTCTGTTCATCGCCTTTTCCCTCGCCGATGAGGACGAGCCCGAGGTGCCCGAGGGCGCGCCGTTACTGCACATCGGTCTCGACGACGCCTCGGGCCTGGGAGCGGAGCTGTTCCGCTGGGAGTTGGCGACGGCCGCCGCCGGAGCCGCCCTGGGTGTCCAGCCCTTCGACCAGCCGGACGTCCAGCTCGCCAAGGAGATGGCGAAGCAGGCGATGGCCGGCGGCGGCGATGTCGCCGATCACCCGCCGACCCTGACCGGCGACGCGGCGAGCCGGCGCTCGGAGGTGGAGAGCTTCCTCTCCGGCGGGGACCACCTGGTGATCCAGGCCTTCTTGGCGCCGACGGACGACGTGGCTCAGGAGGTGAGCCGACTGCGGGAGCTGCTGGCGAAGCGCTTCGGGCGGCCGGTGACCGTCGGCTGGGGGCCACGCTTCCTCCACTCCACCGGGCAGCTCCACAAAGGTGGCCCTGAGCGGGGGCGCTACCTGCAGTTGGTCGACCAACCGGCCGTCGACCTGCCGGTGCCCGGCACGGACTTCGATCTCGCCCGCCTCGTCCGCGGCCAGGCGGACGGCGACGCGGCGGCGCTGCGCCACCGCAACCGGCGAGTGCTGCGGGCGGATCTCGGGGCCGACGCCGTCGCTGCCCTGCGAAGTCTGCGGGAAGTCCTGGCGGAGGCCGAGACCGCCGGCACAGCCGTCTCTTGAGCCATCGGGCGGACTCCGCCTCCCAGCCGATGATCGACCGCATCGTTCTCGCAAAAGATGCGGCGGCCGCTGCCCGGGCCGCCGCAGTGCACATCGCGGAGCACCTGCGCCGAGCGGTTGCAGAGCGCGGCGAAGCCTCCTGGGTGCTCGCCGGCGGCAGCACTCCGCTGCCCCTCTACCGCTCTATCGCTGCCGAAGAATCAGTGCCCTGGCGGCAGGTCACCCTGTGGTTCGGCGATGAGCGCTTCGTGCCGCCGGACGACCCCCACAGCAACTACCGCTCAGCGCGCGAAGCCCTGCTCGGCGGCCTGCCGGAAAGGCCGGTGGCGGTCCATCCGATGGTGCTGCCGAAGGAAGCGCAGTCACCGGATGGCGCATTTTCCGTCCAGCGCTATGAGGATCTGCTGCGGCGGTGGAATCGACCCTTCGACGTGACTCTGCTGGGTCTCGGCGCGGACGGCCATACGGCTTCGCTGTTTCCCGGCGCCTTGCCGCCGGAGGATCACCATCTGGTAGCGCAGGCGGAAGCTCCGGCCGCGCCGCGGGCGCGCATCACCCTCACCCTGGAGGCCCTCCGGCGCAGTCGAGGGATAGTCTTTCTGGTCACCGGGGAAGGCAAGGCGCCGGCCCTCCGCCGGGTGCTCGCCGCCCGGCCCGAGGCTCCCGACTGCCCGCCGGCAGCACGGGTGTGGCCGGCGTCTGGACCGATGTCTGGGTCGGTATCCGGGGTGCGGCGCTGGTTCGTCGACCTGCCGGCGCTGGTGGGCGCTTGACGGTTTCTCAGGCCACGCCGGCCGCGTCGGCGGACGGGCGGCGGGCGGCACGGAACCGGAAGATGGTGCGCGGGGTCAGGGAGGAAGCGGCGGCGGCGAGGAGGCCCAAGGCCAGGAACACCAGATCCACGGCGACGGTGGAAGGCGTCGTCACCGGCGAGGTGAACAGGTCCACCGACGCCGCGGCGCCGAGGGAAACGGCGACGGCGAAGCCGCCCAGGCGCGCGAGGGCGAGCCCGTCCGGCACCACTAGGGCGACCAGCAGCACCACGACCCAGGTGGTCCAGAAGACCGGCGCGACGGCTGCCAAATCCAGCCGGCTCGCGGCGATGGCGAAACACGAAGCGACCACCAGGCCGAGGCCGACTCCGAGGTGTGCTCGGCCAAGGCGAATGTACAGCCTCTCGCGCCAGCTTCCGGGGACCGCGGCGGTGCGCCTGCGAGCGTGCCACAGCATGGTACCGCTGAAGATGCCGAGGGACAGGGCGAGGCCGGCGATCAGGTAAATCACCTTGAGGGCGATGCCGCCAAACAGGCCGTAGTGGAGGGGCTGCACCGATCCGAAGAGTCGCGTTCCGAGGCCGCGTTCGGTGAAGCTGCCGACGTGGATGGTGCGGCCGTCCACCAGACTGAGGCGGTGCGACTCACCGGCCGCGAGGTGGCGGTAGGGAGTGCGCTCCAGATTGACGCTGAGTTCCGCCGTTTCGTCGCCCCAATGACTGATCAGGAAACTGCGGGTGGTAAATCCCGGTTTTGCGGCTTCGAGTTCCGCGATGAGCGGCGCGACGGGCAGCATCGGCGCCTCGACCCCGGTGGCTTCGAAGTGCGGTCCGGAAAAGGCCTCCGTCGCCTGTTCGACATCGCCGCCGAAGGCGCTCAGGACCATCACCGGCGCGAACAATCCCAGGAGTCCGATGACCGCGCCGGTGAAGGCCATGAACAGACCGAAGATCAGGCTCCACACCCCGAGCTGCTTGTGGATGTCGCTGAAGGTCAGGCGCAAGCTGGGCCGCCAGCGCAAGAGAAACAGCTCTTTGATCAACTTGGGGTGAGCCATGGCGCCGGAAATCAGCGACAGCATGAGGAAGATCCCCAAGAAGCCGACCAGATAGCGGCCGAAGGGCCGCGGCAGGTGCAGATCCGTGTGCAAGTGGGTCAGGAAGGCGAAAGCGGTTTCGCCCTCGGCTTCGGTGATCGTGCCGTCGGCGGGATCGATGTAGATACGGTCGACATGACCGTCGCCAAAGGCTCGTGCTTCGATGGAGGTGCTGCGCGCCGTCGGCAGCAGGATGAAGAAGTCGCGCTCGTCTCCGAGATGCTCGAAGACGCGGCTCAGGGTGTCATCCAGATCGACGTTCGCGGTACCGGCTCCTTGCGAGCGAGCCGAGGGACGCTCCCAGTCGACCAGCTCGATCTCGAAGAGGGCCAGGGTGCCGCTGAAGCAGCACACGAAGAGGGCCAATCCCGCCAGAATACCGAGCCAGGAGTGGATGTCGTAGAACAGGCGGACGGCCCGGCGGCTTAGGCGGAAGGGGCCGTGACGCTTCACGATAGCAGCCCCATCACGTCGAGGGTCAGGAACAGAGCGAACGGAATGAGTGCTCTCGCCCAGGCGCGTAGGCCGCTCTGGGCGAAGAGAATCCACAGGATCGACAGCGGCCAGATCAGGGTGAGCACCATGCCGCCCAAGAATGCTTGGTCGAGGCCGTCGTGGCCGGGCACATAGATCGTCACGGCGACGCTGGCGGCAAAGGCGAGAAGGGTGCCGCCGATCACCCCGGCGGTGATCCTCCCTAGCCATCCGCTCTCACCAGCTTCGCCCGCGCTCCGCGGCGCAGGCCGCCGCTTCTTTCCGGCCTCGGCCGCCGACCCGTTGCCTGGGTCGGCCGGGTGGCTGCTGTTGACTGCGTGAGACGTGTCCATGTCTGCCATCTCCGACTTCTCTTCCGTTCGTGCGGCAGTCAGAGCGCCGTCACAGGAGCCACAATATCGCAGCGCCTCCGAGGAGTGCAGCCGACGCCCAGGACGCGAAGGTGGGCCGCCAGCTCACCAGCGCCGTCGTACCGATGGCGACCAGGGTTAGGAGAATGACGAACCATCCCAACCCCACTTCCCAGCCGTAGCCGAGGATGAAGCCGACGACCGTCAGGGCGAAGAGCGCCGCGCCCGACCATCCCAGAGCCGGCCCACCATCACCCCGCACGCGGCTCGCCCACAGGCAGCAGGCCGCGGCCAAAACGCAGGCGAGAACCGGAAGCTCAAACATTGGCTACCCGCTCAGAAACGCAGAATGAGCTGGAGCAGCCCCTGGCGCGGGTTGCCGACCTTTCCCAGAGTGCGGCCGTCGACGTTGCGAAAGGCGGTGATGGCAAAAGTCTCGTCGGTGACGTTCTCGAGGCTCGCGAGCACCGAGAAGCGGGCCGTCTCGTAGCCGCCTCGCAGATTCACCAAAGTGCGGCTATCGGCGACCAGATCCGGATCGTTCTCCACGCTCGAGAACGCTTCCGACTGATAATTCACGTCGCCGTGGACGAACCACCCGTCGAGGAATCGATAGTTGGCTCCCGCCGCCGCCGTCCACTCCGGCGCGAGGGAGAAGCGATTGCCGCTCAGCACGCCTTCGGAAGCGCTCTCGAACTCCGTGAATTCGGTGTAGGCGTAGCCGAGGGAACCGTAGACGTCCCAACTGCCCCGGGCACGGTAGCGCAGGTCCGCCTCGGCGCCGTAGATCTTCGATTCCCCGGCGTTCTCCGTCAGAAAGTCGAAGGCATTGTCACTTTGCTGCACGTTGACCTGCTGATCCGTCCAGTCGCCGTAGTAGAGATTGGCGTTGAATACCAGCCGGCCATCCGCCAGAAGAGAGCGCAGCGATGCCTCGATCAGATCGAGAGTTTCCGGGTCGTATTCGTTCTGGCGGCCGGTGAGGCTGAGTTCGGCGCCGCCGGCGCGGTAGCCGCGCTTGTAGAATAGGCCGGTGGTCACCGCCTCGCTCCAGTCATAGCTGAAACCAAATTCCGGCAGGAAGGCGTCGTACTCGGTGTCCGTCTGGGCGGTGCTGGTGCCGACCTGCGCCAGCAGCACCGCGTTCACCGCTTCGATGGCGCCGGCGATCTGCGGCGGCAGGCCGCTGGTGTCCGGCAGGGGCGTCAGCAGCGAGGTGCCGGTGGTCTGGTCGGAAGTCTGCTCTTCGAGATCGTAGCGCACGCCACCGAAGACGGACCAGCGGTCACCGAACTGTCGATCCCAACGGGTGAAGGCGGCAAAGTTGGTGGTCTGGATGTCGAAGGGACTCTGCAGTCCAACGCCGATGATCTCGGGATAGAAAGGCAACAAGATCGAGGGAATGCCGAGGATGGCCGGCGCCAGGGAAACCTCGCCTAGAGTCTGTCCGTCGCTGTCGACTTCGGTGTAGTACACCCCGCTCACTCCCCGCACGGCGCCGCCGGAGTATTCGAATCGCACGTCCTGCGCCCAATTGCGGTCCGTCGAGTCGCGGCCGCGGAAAGCGTTGTCGCCGCCGGCGCTCTGGTCGTCATCGTCGAACCTGCGGTACTCAGCGTCCAGGAAGGAGGTGATCGAGCGCACGCTCCAGCGATCACCGAGACTCCAGCTCAGGTCCGATGAGAGCACCACCGAGTCGTTCTCTTCAAAGTCTTCGAGATTCGAGAAGTTGAGCCGCTCGTCGATGCGGGAGAGATCGACGATGTCGTTGCCGCGCCGGGTCTCGCCGTACTGAGCCGTTAGCAGCCACGAGACATCCTGGCGCCCGGTCGGGCGGTAGAGGTACTTGCCGCGCAGGGTCAAGTTCTCCCGCGCGTCGAAATCGTCCTCGCCGCGGGTGGGGTTGTTGACGAAGCCGTCCGAGTTCCATGACTCGGCGGTGATGCGCAGCGACGAGTTCTCGCTCAGCGGCTCGTTGACCATTCCCGCCACGCTCCAGGTGGCCTCTTCGCCGAGACCCAAGCGCCAGCGGCTCTGGCGGAAGTTCACCGGTTCTTGGGTTCGCAAAACCACGGCACCGGCCAGGGCATTGCGGCCGACATTGGTGGTTTGCGGACCGCGCAGAATCTCGATCTGGCTGACGTCCCACAGATCCATCGGACCGAAGCGCTTGGCGAAACCGGTCAGGGCCACGCCGTCCACGTAGTAGCTGCCCAGTTCACCGGACCCGCCGGTGCCGACGCTGTTGTGGTTGATGCCGCGGATGCCAAAGCCTTCGCCGTTGGCGATCTGGTAGGCGTTGGCCGTCTGGTTGAAGACATCCTCGAGCTGCTCCATGCCGGCATCCGTCAGATCGTCCGACCGCCAGACGGCGACGCTCTCGGGCGTGTCCTGAAGGGTGTCCGCTAGCAGTTGGCCGGTGACCAAGATGGCGTCTTCCACGGCTGGCTTTGGCGCTGTTTCGTCCTTCTTTGCTTCGGCGGCCTCAACCTCCTCGCTCGCCGTTTCCTCGATCGCTTCAGCGAGGAGAGGGATGGGAGAACAGGCGAGAACGATCGAACCGGCGAGAAATAGCCGGCAGACGTGCGAGGTCATCATGATTCGATTTCCTTGCAGGCGGTTTAATTGGGTGCGCAGTAACGCTGGACGAAAAGCGCGATCGGCGCTAGCGCGAGTAAAACTCGATGACCTGCTGCACGTCGCACATCACTGGAATCTCCTCCCGCTGAGGGAAGCGTTCCAACTGGATGGATAGGCCGTCGGGGTCGACGGTGATGTAGTCAGGGGTCGTACCGCCGCTTTGCAGCGCTTCGCGGATGCACAGCATGCGCTGGCTGCGCTGACGCACTCGGATCACGTCTCCGGGACGCAGAGCATGGCCGGGCCGGTTCGACGGCCGGCCGTTGACCTCGAGATGTCCGTGGGCGACGTACTGACGAGCGGAGTAGATCGTGCGCGCGAGATTGCCTCGCAGCACCAGGGCGTCCATCCGCACCTCGAGCAGGGACACCAGGCGGTCCGCCGGGTTGCCCTTCGCCCGCATTGCGCGGGCGAAATATCGCCGCATCTGCTTCTCGCTGACGTTGTACTGGGCGCGCAGGCGCTGCTTTTCGAGCAACTGTGCCTTGTAGCCGCTGACCCTGCGTCGGCGAGGGCCCGCACCGTGTTGGCCGGGAGGGTATGGCTTGCGCTCCATAATGCGCGCTGCCTTCGGGGTGATGGCGATTCCCAGCGCTCTGGAGAGGCGGACTTTGGGGCCGGTGTAATTCATGGCTATAACTCCTATCGGCAAACAGGCGACGGACCCTCGCAGGTGGAGGTCAGTGAGAACGACAGCATTCCGTGCGCCGAAGACTGGGTAGTTGGTATTTCCAATCCGTCCGTGGATCGTCGAGTTCGAAGGCCTTTGGGGTCGTGCTCGGGTGCACCCGTTGGGCGCCTTCTCTCTATTGAGATTACTTCTCAATAAGCATGGAGATATTCTGTACCGTTTTGGTCCGGTTTGTCAAAAACAGTAGAAACGCTACAGTCGCAAGGATTCTGACGATCTGCAATCTGCCATCAGGGCCTCGACGCGCTCCGGTGGGCGAGTCGTCAAGCTCACCGCCATCGTGACGGCGAGGCTTGAGAAAAAGGCCGGAATCAATTCGTAGAAGCCGCCGAGGGGGGCGGTCAACTTCCAGACGATGGTCACCGCGGTGCCGACGACCAGTCCGGCGATGACTCCGGCGCGAGTGGTGCGCCGCCAGTACAGCGCGAGGATGGACGTCGGTCCGAGGGCCGCCCCCAGGCCGGCCCAGGAGAATAGCACAAACCAGAACACCAGGTCCCGAGCCAGCAGCCCGAGTACCAGGGCCAGCACCACCAGCAGGAGTACCACCGCGCGGGACATCTGGACCAGCCGTTTCTGGGGCACCTGATGGCCGCGCTGGAGCACCTTCTCGTAGCCATCGCGCACCACCCCGGAAGCGGCCACCAGGAGCTGGGAGTCCGCCGTCGACATGATCGCCGCGAAGATCGAGGCGATCACCAGGCCGAAGAGGAACGGGTGGAGAAGCTGCTGGGCGAGGGCCGGGTAGAGGTTCTCCGTGTCGCCGGCCACCAGCATTTCGGCCCTGGGGAAGTACACCCGACCGGCGAGGCCGATGAAGATCGCGCCGCCGGCCATCAACACGTTCCACAGGGTGCCCACCACCGCCGCCGTGCGTAGCTGCTCGGCGTCGTCGATGGACATGAAGCGGGTGAGGATGTGCGGGTTGCCCGGCGAACCGAGGCCGATGCCGAGAAAGCCCAGCAGGGTGCCGACGGCGATCGCCGTGGGATCCGTCAGCGCCGGGTCGATCGCCCGGAGCTGGTCGAGCACTGCCCCCAGGCCTCCCGCTTCGGCCACCGCCAGGACCGGCAGCACCACCAGCGCCAGCAGCATCAACACCGCCTGCATCAGATCCGTCAGGCTGACCGCCAGGAAGCCCCCGAGCACCGTGTACAGCAAGATGATGACGGCGGTCAACAGCACCCCCTGGGTCGGCTCCAGGCCGAAACCGGCCGAGAAGGCCTTGCCGCCGGCGACGAACTGGGCGGCGACGTAACTGACCAGGAAGATCAGGATGATGGCGACCAGCAGCAGGCGGAGGAGGCCGCTCCGGTCCTCCAGCCGGGCAGCGAAGAAATCCGGCAGGGTGACGCAGTCGTGCACCTCGCTGAATTGCCGCAGCCGCCGGCCATAAGAGAGGAACAGGAACAGCTCCACGCTGATATAGCCCACCACCGCCCACAGTGCCGAAGCGCCGCGCACATAAGCCAGGCCGGTCATCCCCAGGAGCAGCCAGGCGCTGCGGCCGGAGACCACCGCCGACAGCGCCACCACATAGCGGTTCATGCGCCGCCCGCCGACAAAGAACTCCGAGATGCCGGCGGAGGAGAAACGCGATGAGAAGGCGCCGATGACGACGACCGCCGTCAGATACAGCACGAAGGCGGCAACGGCGGCACCGCTCTCGGTCACGGCGCTCGCCGGATCGGCGGACGTGGCGGCGGCGAGAAGCACCGGGGGCTAGCTCTCGTCCGCCTCGTTCTGGTCGGAATCGCTCTCATCGTCGCTCAAGTGGGCGTCGAAAAAGGCGAGGGTCTTCTCCCAGGCGTCCTTCGCCGCCTGCGGCGCGTAGCGGCTGCCGGAAGGGTTGGCGAAGGCGTGGTTCGCGCCTTCATAGAGGTGGATCTCGGCGACCTTTCCCAGCTCGTCGAGGGCTGCCTCGAAAGCTTCGACCTGGGCCACCGGGATGCCCCGGTCTTCGGACCCGAAGATGCCGAGGATCGGAGCGGTGAGCGGCGCCAGTCGTTTCTTGTCGGTCACCAGGCGGCCGTAGTAGATCACCGCCGCGTCCAGCTCGCCGGGCAGCAGCAGGGCGCTTTCGAGAGACCAGGCGCCACCGAAACACCAGCCGATGGAGCCGGTGCGCCCGGCGCCGCGGCCGGTCAAAAAGGCGTGCGCCTGGCGCAGGTTCTCCTGCGCCCGCTCCGGCGACTCCATCGCCGCCTGCATCAGCGCCCGGGCGCCCTCCGGGTCCTCCGCCATCTGACCGCCGTAGAGGTCCACCGCCAGGGCGCGATAGCCCTGCTGGGCGAACATTCGGGCCATCGTCTCGATGTTGTCGTTGAGGCCCCACCACTCGTGGATCACCAGCAGGCCGGGCGTGTCGTCCGCGGCGCCCAGCGGCTCGGCGAAGTAGCCGGTTACCTCGGTGCCGTCGACCGTCGCATACACCGGCTGGGTGGTGGTGATCTTCCGGGTCGTGTCCGCCGCGCGGCCCGCGTCACCGGCGACCGGAGTGTCGCCGTCGTGCTCTTGGGCCATGCGGGCAGCGTAGTCATCGCTCGAGTCGTCCGCGGCGCTGCCGCCGCAGCCTGCGCCGAGCAGCAGGGCCATCGCCAACGGCGGGAGATAGAGAGTCCAACGCAGGCCAAGGTGGCCGGTGAGAATTCGATTCATCAAAGGGTTCTCCTCAGTGGTTCGAGTCGGGGGGATGCTACCAGCGGTGAGCCCGCGGGAAGATTGGCGGAGGGTGCCGGGTTGTCTTCTCCGTGGGGTACCATGCCCGTGCCTGAGGGGGCATCCGTGCCGGGGGCTAGGTTGCTCCTCACGGCGAAACCGTTCCCCCTGGGCGTCGTATATCTTGATGACTGAGCCGCCGTCCCTTTCTCGGTTTTCGACCGTCAACGATCCGAACCCATGACCGACACCCAGGCCCAAACCTCCGACCTTCCCGAACCGGCGGCGCCGACCGCAGAAGCCGGCGAGAAGCCCAAGGCCTCCGGCGCCCGCGGCTTCTGGCACGAGTGGGTCAAGCCCTTTCTGATCGTCCTGTTGGTGGTGTTCTCCTTCCGCTCGGCGGTCGCCGACTGGAACGACGTACCCACCGGCTCCATGCGGCCGACCATCCTCGAAGGGGAGCGGATCTTCGTCAACAAGTTGGCCTACGACCTGAAGATCCCTTTCACCCGCGTCCGCCTCGCCGAGTGGAGCGATCCCCAGCGCGGCGACGTGGTGGTCCTCTACTCGCCCAAGGGCGAACGCAAGCGGCTGGTCAAGCGGGTGATCGGCGTACCCGGCGACGAGGTGTCGATGGTCCGCGGGCGCTTGCGCATCAACGGCGAAGTGGCCTCCTACCAGCGCTTCGCGCCAGAAGACCACGAAGGCGCCCTCGGCCTCGAAGTCGGAGCGCTGGTCGCCGACGGGCGCGTCCTGTGGGAGTCCATGGAAGACCTCGACCGCCACCCGGTCATCTGGCGTCAAGCCCCCGGCAGTCCCCAACAGCGCAACTTCGGGCCGAACATCATCCCCGAAGGCCAGTACTGGGTGATGGGCGACAACCGCGACAACAGCAGCGACTCCCGCAGCTTCGGCGTGGTGGACCGCAACCTGATCGTCGGCGAAGCGACGGCGGTGGTGTTCTCGCTCGATCCAGAGCGGAGCCGGCGGCCCCGGTGGAGCCGGTTCTTCCTCGGCCTACCCTAAAGCTGAAAGAAGCGCCGGATCTGCCCGCATCTGCGGCGTCTTCGGAACCCGAGTCATCCTCGGCGTACTACCTGTACGCCTGCGGTGCCTCGGAACCCGCTTCCTTGCATCTACAGACGGCTTCGGCGTTCTTCTGAATTCGGCTGACTAGTCGTTGCTGTGAGCCGTCTGTGCGGGAGTTGACAGGCGTGATTGGTACAGTTAGAAGGCTATAAGATGTTGCCGCATCGGCGAAGGATGCACTGAGACCTTCGTATTACTGAGCTGTAGGCGTCTGAAGGAGGGATATTCTTGACTGATACAAAGCCGTGTTTCGTCATCGCACCGATTGGCGACTCGGAATCGAGCATCCGCAAGCGTTCGGATCAGGTCCTTAAACACATTATTAGGCCAGCAGTTGAAGAATGCGGATATAGCGCCGTCCGGGCGGATGAGATCGATCGTCCTGGCCTGATTACCAGTCAGGTAATTCAGCGCGTTGTGAGCGACCCACTTGTGATTGCTGATCTCACTGATCGGAACCCGAACGTCTTCTACGAACTCGCGATCAGGCACGCGATTCGGAAGCCGCTGGTGCAAATTATTAAGAAGGGAGAGCGGATACCCTTCGATGTAGCCAATCAAAGGACGGTCCAGGTAGATCACCACGATCTTGACAGTGTGGATGCCGCAAGAAAGGAGATTGTGGCGCAAGTCAAGTCGCTCGAAGCGGATCCGACGGAATTGGAAACCCCCATCTCCGTTTCTTTGGACCTACAGATGCTTCGGCAAAGTGAGGATCCTGAAGAACGCTCCCTAGCGGAGCTGGTGAGTGTGTTGACAGAAGTTCGTAGTGGGCTTGCCAAGGTAGAAGCGAAACTCGGTGCGGGTGATGAAGATGGGGTGCTCGAACAGATCCAATTCAGCCTCAGTGAGCTTCCTGAGCGGATTCAGGAATTTGGCGAGGTGGGAAGGCTTCGGCGCAAACATCGTTTGTATCCAGGAGCGATTCGTGAGCTTGCGCATCTTACTCAAGGGAGATCGCGTGGCCCCGGTGGGCCGATAGGAATTCTAATTGTGGCAAGCCTTGTCAAAGATGACTTTCCTTGGCTGTATGAACTCGGACTGGAAGCCTACCGAAAGGCGTCTCGGGGGCATACGAAAGCGGCCGAGGAAGCGGTGGCAGAATTCCGGGAAACGATGGATCTTACCCTCCGAGGCCCATATCTGCGGGACCTGGGAGCCTCCCATAGCGACTACCTCTTTGCTCGTGAAGAGCTACCATTTCTTTTGAAGGAAGCTGTCGAATTGTGGAGATCATCCAAGGGCTAGTCCTCGGATGGGGCAAGGTTTCACAGCTCCCCAAGAACATAGTGCCGATTGGGATCCGTCGGTCCCGTCGCAACTTCTCGCAGAATCCCTTTCTCGACCAACCCCCTGAGATCGCGCTGTATAGTCCGGCGACTGGTTTCCGGAAACAGTTTCTCGAGATAGCCCACGGTCAGGCGCTGGTTCGCCAGAACCTGGTCCAAGGCCGCGACCTGGCGGGCGTTGAGGCCGCGCTCCGCTGCGATCACATCGGTGCGGATGGCCGCCTCGCCGCGCGCTCTGACTTCGGCGAGCTGGGTTGCCAGCCCTTCGACGAAGTAGCCGAGCCAGCCGGTCAGGTCCATTCCTTGTTCGCGCACGCCTTGGAGCGCCTGGTAGAAGGCGGTGCGGTCGCGGTCGTAGAACTCGCTCAGGGTGAACAGGCGCTTGAAGTCGTAGCCGGAGCGGTACAGGCAGAGGGTGGAGAGCAGCCGGGAGGTACGTCCGTTGCCGTCCAGGAACGGGTGGATGTGCACCAGTTGGAACTGGGCGATGCCCGCTACGAGGACCGGGTGAACGGCCTCTTCTTTCCGCAGCCAGCGCACCAACTCGGCCATGGCCGGGGCGACCTCCGAAGGTGGCGGGGGGGTGTAGATCACTTCGCGGGTGGTGCTGTTGACGACGTAGTTCTGGATTGTCCGGTAGGCGCCGGGGCCTCCCTCGCCGCCCCGTACCCCTTCGACCAGCCGCTTGTGGATTTCCCGGATGAGGCCCTCGGTGATTGGCTCGCCGCTGCCGAGGTAGTCGGAAACCAGGGCAAAGGCGTCCCGGTAGTTGAGCAGCTCGCGCGCGTCGTCCTGCTTCGCCAAGGCGACCTCGCCGCCGCTCCACAGGCGCTCGGCTTCGTCGAGGGTCAATTCGGTGCCTTCGATGTGGGTGGTGTGGTGGGCTTCGAGCAGCAGCGCCCGCTGGCTCATGCGCCGCACCCACTCTTCCGAGAGCGTTGCCGCTTCCAGGAAGCCGCGAGCCCGCTCGATCGACGTCAGCCCTTGGGTGATGGCGTTGGTGATCGTGAACCTGGGGGAAAAGCTGCTCATGGTGGGTTGCCGGCTCGTGCTTCATCCAGTCGTGGGCTATCAACGATGCGAGAACCCACCGCTCGTATGTCACAGCTTGTCACAGCTCGATGTCACAGCTTGTCACAGCTCGATGTCAGAGCTTGAGGCGATCCGCCGATCTGGGGTCGCTTTCTTGGGTGCCCGGCCCACGGGGAGTGCCCCATGAGCCGGGTTTCATGCTGGAAGGAAAACCTACGCCAGAACCGCCTCGATCCGCTCCAAGGCCCAATCCAACTCTTCCTGGGTGATGGTGAGCGGGGGGGCGATGCGGATGACGTTTTCGTGCGTCTCTTTGCACAGTACGCCGCGGTTCTGGAGTGCTTCGCAGAACTTGCGGGCGCCGCCGGCGGCTGGGGTGAGTTCGATGCCCACCCACAGGCCCTTGCCGCGGATTTCGTGCACGTGCGGTGAGTTCATGGCCCGCAGCCGATCCATCAGGTACCGGCCCAGGCGGGCGGAGTTTTCGATCAGGTCTTCGTCCACCAACACCTGGAGGGCGGTGCGGGCGACGGCGGCGGCCACCGGGTTGCCGCCGTAGGTGGAGCCGTGGTCGCCGGGGTGGAAGACGCCCATCACTTCGTCGTCCGAGAGCATCGCGGACACCGGGTAGAGGCCACCGGAGAGGGCCTTGCCGATGATCACCACGTCTGGCCGGATGCCTTCGTGCTCGAAGCAGAACATCTTGCCGGTGCGGCCGAGGCCGGACTGGATCTCATCGGCCATCAGCAGCACGTTGTGCTGGGAGGTGACCTCCCGCAGCTCGCGCAGGAAGCCTTCCGGCGGAACGATGATGCCGCCTTCGCCCTGGATCGGCTCGATCATTACGGCGGCGGTGTTTGGGCCAATCGCCTGGCGCACGGCGTCGATATCGCCGTAGGGCAGGATCTTGAAGCCCGGGGTGAAGGGGCCGAAGCCTTCCTTGTACTGGTCTTCTGAGGAGAAGCCGACGATGGTGGTGGTGCGGCCGTGGAAGTTTTGGTCGAAGACGAGGATTTCCGCCTGGTCCTGTTCGACGCCCTTCACCGTGTAGGCCCACTTGCGAGCCGCCTTGATCGCCGTTTCCACCGCCTCGGCGCCGCTATTCATCGGCAGCACCTTGGCGTAGCCGGTCAGCTCGCAAAGGTCTTTGTAGAACAAGCCGAGCTGGTCGTTGCGGAAGGCGCGCGAGGTGAGCGCCACGCGGCTCGCCTGTTCGACCAGGGCGGCGACGATCTTGGGATGGCAGTGGCCCTGGTTGACGGCCGAATAGGAGGCCAGGAAGTCCATGAACTTTTGGCCTTCGACGTCCCACACCCAGATGCCCTCGGCGCGGGTGATGACGACATCCAAGGGGTGGTAGTTGTGGGCTCCGTAGTGGTCTTCGAGGGCAATCAATTCGGTGCTGCTGAGGCCGGGCGCGGTCTGGATGGGGGCAGTGGTCATGGGTGAAAAGTCTCCGTGTCGTCGGTCAAAGTTCTTGGCCGCTTGTACCATAGATCGAAGGCCCGTTGCCAGAGCCATTGCCGGGGTTGTGGTTGGGGCCACTGCCCGCGGTGACCACAGGCCGCCCTGGAGAGTCTTCCGGCCGCCGCGCCGAAATCGCCGGGACCCCTTTCTTTCCAGCCGTTTCGAGATACAATCGCTCGAACCTTCGGCCCGACTCGGGCTCCCCTGAACGAAGGATTCGCTCCCGCGTTTCGAGTGCCGTGCGGTCTCCGGCGCCGGGAGTCGCCCGCCTCCATGCTCATGGTCGAGCCTCGGCGGCGCGCGCCTCGGTGTCGTTGCCGGGTGATGGGGAGCCGGGAGATCTCGCATGCCCCTTGACGACAACAAAGACTATCCAGGCCGTGAAGACGTGAACATCCCCACGCCGGCGGCGGAACCGGAGCCGGAGAAACCCGTCGGTTTCGGCTATCTCGGTCTCGAACCGGAACTGTTGCAGGCGGTCGACGATCTCGGCTTCACGCAGCCCACGCCGATCCAGGCGGACGCCATCCCGCCGGCGATGGAGGGCCGCGACGTACTCGGCGCCGCGATGACCGGCAGCGGTAAGACGGCGGCTTTCCTGCTGCCGATCCTGCAGCAGCTCCTGGCCCGGCGCCGGGGAGTGACCCGCGGCCTGGTGCTCACCCCCACCCGCGAGCTGGCGGCGCAGGTCGAGCAACATCTACAGGATCTCGGCAAATACACCGATCTGACCGCCGCAGTGATCCACGGTGGCGTCGCCTTCGAGCCCCAGGAGCGCGCCATCCGGCGCGGTTTCGACATGATCATCGCCACCCCGGGGCGGCTGCTGGACCATCTGCGGCGGCCCTACGGCCACCTCGACGAGGTGGAGTTCCTAGTGCTCGACGAGGCGGACCGGATGCTCGACATGGGTTTCATTCCGGACGTTCGCCGTATCCTCGGCAAGATGCCCGCCCGCCGCCAGACGATGCTGTTCTCGGCCACCATGCCGGGGCCCATCGCTTCGCTGTCGCGCGAACTGCTGCGCGAGCCGGCGACCATCAACATCGAGCGCAAGGCGGCGCCGGCGACGGGCATCACTCAGGCCGCCTACTTCGTGCGCCACGCCTACAAGCCGGCGCTGCTGCTGCACCTGCTGCGCCACGGCGGGATCGACAACGCCCTCGCCTTCACCCGCACCAAGGACCGGGCGGACCGCCTGGCGAGCTACCTTTCGAACCACGGCGTCAAGGTGACGGCGATTCATGGCGACCGCTCACAGGTGCAGCGCACCCGTGCTCTGGAGGCCTTCAAGAAGGGCAAGTTCCGGGTGCTGGTGGCAACGGACGTGGCGGCCCGCGGCATCGACGTGGAGGGGCTGTCCCACGTGATCAACGTGGACGTGCCGGCACAGCCGGAGGACTACATCCACCGCATCGGCCGCACCGGACGCCAGCAGGCGACGGGTGACGCGATGACCTTCGTGGCGGCGCGCGAGCTGGCGGATCTGCACGCCATCGAGCGGGCGATCCGCTCCAAGCTGCCGCGCATCCAAGTGGAAGATTTCGACTACGACAAGGGTCGTTCGAAGCTCGACGATCCGCCGGCGCCGAAGGCCGTAGCGAAGCCTCCGGTTCCGGTGTCCGCCGCCGAGCCCGTTGCGCCGAAGCCCCGGCCGTCGACACCGAAGACTGCGGCCTCGCCGCCCACCCCGCAGCCGTCTGCGCCACTGGCGGCGGAGACGCCGGCGCCGTCGCTCGCCTCCGGGAACTTCGACAACGAGGTACCCGCCGAGGCGCGGGAGGCGGAGATCGCGCCGGTGGAACCGGCGACGGACGATCGCACCGAGGTGCTCTACCGCTTCGCCAAGCGCTGTGCCTGGCGGCGCGGGGATAAGGTTCCGCTGCGGCCGGCCGCGCCTCAGCCGGCCGCGCCTCAGCCGGCCTCGCCGCCGCCTGCACCGAAGCCGGCTACGCTTCGATCGGCCGCACCTCAGGCGGCCCCACCTCAGGCGGCCCCACCCGCGCCGGCTGCCGCCAGGCCGGTTTCTCCCAAACCGTCTGCACCCCAGCCGGCGCCGGCCAAAGCAGAATCGTCCGAACCAACCCCACCTCGGCCGGCCGCACCTCGGCCGGCCGCACCTCAGGCGGTCCCGCCTCAGCCGTCTGCACCTCAAGCGGCCTCACCTGGGCCGTCGGCCAAGGCGCAGCGGAGACCGCGTCCGGAACGCTCGGAGATCCTGGAGCGCTATCGCTCCATGCGCCGGCGTCAGCGAGGGTAGCTTCGTTGCCCGACAAGCCTTCTGGGGAATGGGACTTTACGCCGCCGGAGCCTTCCGATTTGGGTGACCACGATGTGCCGCGCCTGGGCGATCAGCTCGCCGGGCGGCACGTCGCACTGCTGGTCACCGGCGGCATCGCCGCCATGAAAGCGCCGCTGGTGGCCCGTGCCCTGCGCCGCCAGGGGGCCGCGGTCACCGCCTTCGCCTCGCGCGAGGGATTGCGCTACGTCACCGAGGAGACCCTGGCCTGGAGCACCGTCCGGCCGGTGGTCAAGGAGCTGACCCCGGCGGCGGAGCACCTGAGCGACGATCAACCGTTCGACGCCTATTTGCTGGCGCCGGCCACCTACAACAGCCTCAACAAGTTCTCTTTGGGCGTCGCCGACGGCGTGATCACCTCGACCCTGGCGTCCGCCCTCGGTCGGCAGGAACGGGGCGAAACTGAGGTGCTGGTGGCGCCGACCATGCACGGCACCCTGCACAACCGCATCCTCACCGAGTCCCTCGAACGGCTGGACCGCCTCGGGGTGCGGGTGATTCCGCCGCGGCCGGGCTACGGCAAGCACAACCTACCGGCGGAGGAGGTGCTGGTGGCGGAGGTGTGCCGGGCGGTCAGCCGCTCGCCCCTCAAGGGCGTGCGCTTGATGGTTACCGGCGGACCCACTCCGGTGGCGATCGATGCGGTGCGCCGGTTGACCAACAAGTTCCGCGGCGAATTGGGTTGCCGGGTGGCCGAGGAGCTGTACTGGCGCGGCGCCGATGTGCTGCTGATCCACGGCGCCGGCGCCTACATGCCGCCGGAGCATCTGCCCTGGAAACTGGTGATGGATTACGACGAGTACCGCCAGGCGGTGCTCGAGGAGGTGTCCGAGAACCACCCCCGGGCGGCGATTTTCACCGCCGCCGTGGCGGACTACCGGGCGAAGAAGGTGCTGGCCGGCAAGACTCCCAGCGGCGGCGCCCTCGCCCGCATTGACCTGGTGCCGACGGAGAAGGTGGTGGAGCTGGTGCGCGAGCGCGATCCGAAGCTCCACATGGTCACCTTCAAGTACCAAGAAGACATCGGTCACGATGAATTGATGGAGATCGCCGCCGATCGTCGCCGCCGCGGCTACCAGACGGTGATCGCCAACCGCGGCGAAGAGCGTGGGCCGGACGGTGAGCAGGTCGCCTGGCTGACCCACGACAGCGCCGAGCCGCTGCGCATGGAAGGCAAGCTGGTGATCGCCAAGGCCATCGCCGATCACCTCGAAGCCACCCTCGCCGCCGGCTGACAGCCTCGGTCGTCGAAACCTTCTACAACCAACCCTGCTGCCGGGCGATGCGGGCCGCCTCGGTGCGGTTGGAAGCGTCCAGTTTGCTGATCGCTTCCGAAAGGTAGTTGCGCACCGTGCCCTCCGACAGGTGGAGGGTGGTGGCGATGGCGGCGGTGGGTTTGCCTTCGCCGGCTAGGCGGAGGACTTGCCGCTCGCGGTCGGTTAGCGGATCCGGCTCGCCCCAGGCGGCGGAGGCGAGTTCCGGGTCGATGGCGCGCCGGCCGTCGTGCACCCGGCGGATGGCGTCGGCGAGCTGGCTGGACGGGGCGTCTTTGAGCAGGTAGCCGGCGGCGCCGGCGTCGAGGGCGCGGCGCAGATAGCCGCGGCGGGCGAAGGTGGTGAGAATCACCACTCGCGGTCCTCCACCCCAATCCGGCTCGCGGTCTTCTTCGCTGCGCCGCAGGATCTCGCCGGCTAGCTCGAGACCGGTCATCCCGGGCATCTCGATGTCCGTCAGCACCACGTCCACCGCTGCCGTGTCGAGCGCCGCGAGGGCCTGGCGGCCGTCGTCGACCTGGGCGACCACTTCGAGGTCGTCCTCCAGCGAGAGCAGCGCCGCCAGGGCGCCGCGCACCATCGCCTGATCCTCCACCAGCAGCACCCGGATCACGATTCGAGACCCTTCGCCGCCACCGGTTCAGCGGCCTGGGCGACCGGCGCTGTGGTGACCGGCACCGTGACCACCAGTCGGGTGCCGTCGGCGCCGTTGCGCTCCACCGTGCCGCCGACCGCCGCTACCCGCTCGCGCATGCCGCGCAAGCCGGCGCCCTCCGGTGCCTGGCCGCCGCGGCCGTCGTCCGCGACCTCTAGGCGCCAATCGTCGGCGACGCGCTCAAAGCGCACCCGGCACCGCTGTGCGGCGGAGTGGCGGGCGACGTTGGTGAGGGCTTCCCGCAGGGCGAGGTTGAAGATCGGGCGCAGCCCATCGTCCGGCTCGACCAGGGGTTCTTCGCGGATCAGCTCGATCTCGGCGGCGCGCAAGGCCGGCGAACTGCGATCCAGCTCTTCCACCAGGCTGGTGGCGCGATAGCCGGTGACCGCCTCTCGGACCTCCCGCAGGGCGCGTCGGGAGATTCCCTCGACGGCGCGCATCTCCTCGGCGGCCCGGGCCGGGTCTTGCTCCACCAGGCGGCTGGCGAGTTCCGCCTTCAAGGTGACGACGGACAGGGTGTGCCCCAGCAGGTCGTGGAGGTCGCGGGCGATGCGCTCGCGCTCCGCTTGGGTGGCGAGGCGTTCGATTTCCTCCTGGGAGCGGGCGAGGGCGCGGCCTTGGCGGGAGGTTTCGGCGAAGTGGTAGGTGATGGCGGCGACCACCACCGAGAACGCCGAGGCGACCGCCCAGTAGATCGTCGGCAGGTCGAAGAACCAGCTCTGGAGTGCCACCATGGCGACGATGCCGGCGACCCACAGGACCACTACCCGGCGCTTTTGAGACTGGCCGACGGCCCCCGCCGCGTAGATCGGGAAGCAGGCCGCGCCGCCGTTGCCCGGCGCCGCCACCAGGGCGAGCGCCAAGATGCCGACGGCCGGCGGAACCGCCTGCCTGCCGGTCACCCAGTAGGTGCGGAAGTAGAGCGGCAGGAAGGCCGCCGTCACCAGCGCCGTGCGCACGAGGTCCCAGGGATCGCCGACCACCAGCGGCCGGGCCCAGTAAAACCCCAGGTAGATCAGCCAGGCGTAGGGCGTCCAGCCGATGGTGGGGTTCTCGGGGAATAGGCGGAGCCTCATGGACGGTGCCCTAGGGGTCGATCGATCACTGGATCAATAAAAGGTCACGTCGTCGATTTCGAAGCGGAAGGTGCCGAGTCCGGGACCGCCGGTGAAGGCAATGCCGACCAGGTCCGACCCGTCCACGCCGAAACTCTCGAAGGTGTGTTCTTCGGTCTGCCAGCCGTCGCCCGCCTCGAAGGTGGCCTGTGCCGGCATGGCGCCGCGGGACTGAGCGAACACCATCAGCCGGTAGGTCCCGCCATCGCCCTGGGTGCGGAATCGAATGCCCGCGCGGTGCGAAAGGTTGGCCGGCTGCATTGGCTGGTCGGCGGGGAAGAACATGGCGCCGGCCCAGGGGAAGGCGAAGCCCGTGAGGATCTCTCCGGTGACCTGTAGGGCCTTGCCGTCGCCCGCTTCCACCAGGACGAGGTTCACCTGCGAGGCGCCGCCCGCCATCTCATCCGTCGTCGGTTGCCAGCCGAAGCCGAATGCGGAAGGAATCTCGTCGCCGTCGCCGGTGTCGAAGGTGGAGATGGTCGTCGCCGCCAGCGGCGGGAGTCGCGTCTCCGTCGCTGCGACCTCCTGGCGCGCCGCCGGAACGCCGAGCTTCCACACACCCACGATGTCGCGAGTGGCGGCAATGTTCGCCAGCGGATTGCCCTCCACCAGCAGCAGGTCCGCCCGGCGGCCCGGCGCGATGCGGCCGCGGTCCAGCAGCCGGAAGGCCTCGGCGGCGTGGGCGGTGGCGCCGGCGAGGGCCTCCGCCGGCGTCAGTCCCGCCGCCACCAGCAGCGCCAGTTCGTGGTGCATGCTGGCGCCGTGGGCGGTGCCGGGGTTGGGGGCATCGGTACCGGCCAAGATCGGTACCGATGCCTCGTGCAGGCGGCGGATGGTGTCGAAGGCGTTCTTTAGCTTCTCCTGGGGCGTTGCGCCGGCGAAGCTGCGTTTGAGGCCCTGCACCTGGTCGCTTTCGAGGAACGGAGAAAGATTCGCGTCTTCGAGTACCGGCGTGCCGTTCTGGGCGAGCACCGCGAGGGTGGGGATGACGAAGATACCTGCTTCCCCGGCGGCCTCGATCAGGCGATCGCTCGGCGGCCGGTCGGTGAACAGGTGCACCAGTCCATCCACGCCGGTGGGGATGATCTTTTCGGCGCTGTCCAGGGTGCCGATATGGGCGACCGCTAAATGCTCGCGGGCGTGGGTTGCGGTGACCACGGCCTCGACCGTCGGAAGGTCGAGGGTCGGAATGCTGCGCCCCCAGCCGCTGCCGTCCTCATGGACGATCTTGATGAACTTCGACCCTTCGGCCAGCCGGTCGGCGACGAAAGCGTCGGCGTCCTCCGGCTGGGTGAGGGTGGGAATCTCGAATCCGTACTGGGTGCCGTGGCCGCCGGGAGCGGTTGCCAAAATCCCCGCCGAGTAGAGGTCCGCTTCGCCGGGATTTCCGTTCTCCGCTTGCTTGGCGTAGACCCCCGCCGCGTAGTCCGGCTGGGTGAACATGTCGATGCTGGTGGTCACGCCGAAGGTCAACGCCTGGGTGAGAGCCGAACCCCAGGTGTGGGTGTGGCAGTCGATCAGTCCCGGAAGCAACGTCTTGCCGGCGCCTTCGATCACCGGTGTTCCTTCCGGAATCGGCAACTCCGACCCGACGGCGGCGATGGTTCCGCCGTTCACCAGCACAGTGGTCTGCTCGATGATCCCGGTGCCGTCGAACACCCGGACATCGGTGATGGCGAAGCGCTCCTTCGGCAGCTCTTGGCCAACGGCGGCCGCTGCGAAGACGATCAGGGCGATCGACAAGGCGAGGGAGCTCGGCGAGCGGATGATTCTGGCCATGGTCGTTCTTCTCCTCAAAGGGCTCAAGATCGGCTCCGGTCCCGCCGCTGGGCGAGCCAAGCGGTGGTCAGGAACACCGCCGCAAAGGCGGCGAGGGCGAGCACAGAGCGGACCGCCGTTTCCCGCATCGGCATTCCGACAACGCCAAGGGCGAGTTGAGCCGCATAGTACGACGGAAGAAACGTAGCGATCTTCTGGATGAACCCCGGCAGGATTTTGATTGGCATCCACAGGCCGGAAAGAAACGCCATCGGCAGGTAGATCAGGTTGATCACCGCCGGCGCCGCGTGCGGACCGCACAGGTAGCCGAAGGTCAGCCCCAGGGCGACAAAGGGCAGCATCGCGCCGATCAACACCCCGCCCAGGAGAAGCCAGTTGCCGGCGCCCAAGGAAACGTCCCCGCCCCCGGCGGCGAGCAGCGCTAGGCCCAGGTAGACCAGGGTGCCGAAGACCGTCGCCATAACCGTCTTGGCGAAGGTGCTGGCGGCCGGCGGCATGGGGCTCGCTCGCTTGAGCCGCAGCCATCCCTGGCCGCGCTCCGTAGCGGTGGTGACGCCAAAGCCAAACAGGGCCACGCCCATCACCCCGAAAACCCCGTAGGTGGCAAGCAGATAGGTGGGCATCGACAGGGCAGCGCCGGGTGCCTTGAAGGCCAGGCCGAAGAGGATGTAGAACATCCAGGGGAAGGCCAAGGTCGGCAGCACGAAGGCCGGCATGCGGAAGGTCTTCAGCAGTTCGTAGCGCGTTTCGAGGGCGAAGGTTTGAACGCTCATGCGGCACTCCTTTCGGTGTCCGCCCGCTGGGCGTCGACCAGGGCGAGGAAAGCGTCTTCCAGGGCGGCTCCCTGGATCTCCAGGTCGGCCATCGGCGGGTCTCGTTCGAGGAGCTGCCGCACGGTTTCCTCGGCGCTGCTCGAGATCAGCTCTACTCGTCCGTCGCCTGCTTCTTTTCGGAGCCGGACGGACTGCACTCCCGGCAGCGCCGCCAGCGCCTCCTCCGGCAGGGCGGTCCGGCAGCGGATGGTCTTCACCCCGACCCGCGCCTTGATCTCGTCGGAGGTGCCATCGGCGATAAAGCGGCCGCCATCGAGCACCAGCACGCGGTCCGCCAGGGCATCCGCCTCCTCCAGGTAGTGGGTCGTCAAGACGACGGTGCGGCCCTGCTCCGCGAGGTGCCGGATGCGCCGCCACAGACCGCGCCGGGACTCGACATCGAGGCCGGTGGTGGGTTCGTCGAGGAAGAGCAGTTCCGGGTCGCCGCAGATCGCCAGGGCGAACATCAGCCGCTGTTTCTCGCCGCCGGACAGCCGCGCGAAGGGCCGATCGCGGAGGGCTTCGAGACCGGCGAGGTGGAGGGTCTCGTCGAGGCTCAGGGGCCGCTCGTAGTAGCTTGAAAAGAGATGGATGTGTTCCGCCACCCGCAGCGTCTCCGGCAACCCGGAAATCTGAAGCATCGCGCCGGTGCGCTGGCGGGCGGCGCGGGACGCCGGCTCCAGGCCGAACAGCCGGGCGGTGCCGCCGTCCGGCCGGTCGAGGCCGAGGAGTAGGCTCACCAGAGTCGTCTTGCCGGCGCCGTTGGGGCCGAGGAGGGCGACGATTTCGCCCGATTGGGCGCAGAAGTCCACGGCGTCGACGGCGGTCACGTCGCCGTAGCGCTTGGTCGCCTGCCGCGCTTCGACGATCGGGTGGGCTGGGGGTCCGGCGGTCGCCGGTGCGAGTCTCGTTCCGTCCGGTTTTTTTCTCATCATGAACGAATCTTGCGCCCCGGTGGGCCGCTTTCGCCAGTGAGGTCTGTCACCGATCGGTCGTGACAAATGTCATCCGCGGCAGGGGCGCCGCGGGGCGTCCGGGCGAGCGGTGAAACTTCGGTGGCTCCAGACTCGTAGGGCAGTCCGATCGGGGGAAAACCTCGTCTCAGATGCGCGAAGACCACCATTACCGATGAGGAGTGTCATGAAGACCAAGGGGAATTCTCGGGTCGGCAAGGCCCTGTGGGTGTTCACCATCGCCGGCATCGGATGCTGGATGGCCGGTGCCGCGGCGGCGGAAGAGTTGGCCCGGCTGCGGAATCTCGAAGCCGGTGCCACCGCCTCCGAAGGGTTCCGTCTTTCGACGGTCGGCGAGGTGCGAATCGAGGCGGTGATGCCGGCGAAGTCTATCCGCTTCGGCGAGGCGGCGGCCGCCTGGATCCTCGATGCCGAGACCCGCCAACCGGTATGGGTGTTGCGCCAGGAGGACGCCGACGACACCAGCCGCAACCGATTCGAGGTGACGGAGGACATCACCCTCCAGGCCGGGCGTTACGAAATCTGGGTGGCGACCGTTGCGGAGCGCAACTGGGACAACCCGAACTCCGACTCCTGGGTCGATCAGGCGGCGCGCTGGATGTTCGGTTTGGAGGCCCACGAAAAGGCCGTCGAGGTGATCGATGTGCGGCTGACCGGTCCCGGAGAGTCCCTTTCCGCCGTCGAGCGGGAGCGCTGGGCCGAAGAGCGCCGTGCCTCGAGGGTGGTCGACTTCACCGGCGTGGAGGACAAACAGCACAGGCGTCGCGGCCTCGAGGTTTCGGAGCCCGTGACTCTGCGCCTCCAAGCGATCGGCGAAGTGACCGATCGCGGTCTCTACGACTTCGGCTGGGTGGCCGACGCGGATTCCGGCGAGGTGTACTGGATGCTCGATCGGGCGGCCTCCAGGCAAGGCGGAGGTGCCGACAAGAATCGCCGTTTCGACGGCTCAGTGGACCTTCCGGCGGGCCGCTACATCGCCGCCTTCGTCAGCGACGACAGCCATGCGACGGACGCCTGGAACGCGCCGCCGCCGTGGGATCCGACCGGCTGGGGTCTGGTCCTCGCCGCGGACTCGCCCGAGGACCGCGCCAAGATCACCGAGTTCGATCCCGCCTCGCTGTTCGAGGAACGTACGCTGGCCCGCCTTCCCGGCGACGCGACGAGCGAAACGCGGGACCTGTCCTTTGTTCTCAGCCGCGGTGCGTCCCTGCGGGTGCAGGCGGTGGGCGAAGGGGTCTCCGGCCAGATGTACGACTACGGCTGGATGATCGATCAGGTGACCGGCGAACGGGTGTGGGAACAGCGCTTCGAGACCACCGTCGCCGCCGGCGGCGCTGCCAAGAACCGCCGCTCGGACGAGGTGCTGGCGCTCCCGGCGGGTCGCTACACGGCTTACTTCACCACCGACGGTTCCCACTCGATGGGGAGCTGGAACGCCGGACCGCCGCCGAATCCGGAGCGCTGGGGCTTGACCCTGCTGGCGCCGGACGAAGGTTTCGACCGCGGCGTCTTTCGCCGGCAGCGGCAGGTGGAGGGCGGTGAAGGGGTGGTGGCCCAGATCCAGCGGGTGGGAAGCCGCGCCCATTCCTCCAAAGACTTTGCCCTGGAGCAGGAGACGCGGCTGCATTTGGTGGTGATCGGCGAGGGCCGCTCCGGGAGGATGTACGACTACGCCTGGATCGAGACCCGGCCGGCGGGCGAGCGGGTGTGGGAGATGGATTACGACGACACGGAGCCGGCCGGCGGCGCTTCGAAGAACCGAATGTTTCGCGGCAGTGTCACCCTGCCGGTGGGTCGCTACACGGTGCACTACAAGACCGACGGCAGCCATGCCTTCGGCGACTGGAATCAGGCGCCTCCTAGCCGGCCCGATGCCTGGGGAGTCTTGATGACCGTAGGTGGCTCTGGGTAGCGACCGGCGCCGACTCGTGACCGACCGAACCGCCGCCTTCGGGCGGCGGTTTTTTCGTTGCTTCCTGTTCACTTTGGACTGCTAGGATCGGCGCTCATTTCTTCACCCCCGGGGAGTCTCTCGATGGCGCAACAGAAGGTGGTACTGGCCTACAGCGGCGGCTTGGATACCGCTTGCATTCTGAAGGTTCTGCAGGAACGCGGCTACGAGGTGATCGCCTACGTGGCCGACGTCGGCCAGCAGGAAGATTTTGACGACGTCGAGCGACGCGCCCTGGCCACCGGCGCCTCGAAGGTCTTCGTGGAGGATCTGCGTCGCGAATTCGTCACGGACTTCATTTTCCCGGCGATTGCCGGCAACGCCATCTACGAGAACCGCTATCTGCTCGGCACCGCCCTCGCCCGGCCGCTGATCGCCCAGCGCCACGTCGAGATCGCGCGCGCCGAAGGAGCGACGGCGATCGCTCACGGGGCCACCGGCAAGGGGAACGATCAGGTGCGCTTCGAGCTGGCCTTCGCCGCTCTGGCTCCGGATCTCGAGATCATCGCTCCGTGGAAGGAAGAAGGCTTCCTGGAGCGCTTCAAGGGTCGCAAGGATCTCCTCGACTTTGCCGCCGAGCGCGGCATTCCGGTCGAGGCCACGGCCTCCAAGCCCTACAGCTCCGATGAGAACCTGATGCACAAGAGCTACGAGGCCGGAGACTTAGAAGATCCGGCCTTCACGCCGCCGGAGGACATCTTCCGGCTGACCCGCTCGCCGGTGGCGGCGCCGGATCTTGCGGCGCGGCTGGAGGTGGAATTCAAAGACGCCACACCGGTACGGGTGACGGATCGGGATTCCGGCGAGTCCTGGAGCGAGCCGCTGGAGCTGTATCTATCGTTGAACGATCTCGCCGGTGAGCACGCCGTCGGACGAGTGGACATGGTCGAGAACCGCTTCGTCGGTATCAAGTCGCGCGGCGTCTACGAAACCCCGGCGGGCACCGTACTGCACCACGCCTTGCGCGACCTCGAAGGCATTGCCATGGACCGCGAAGTGCTGCGCCTGCGCGACTCCCTGTCGCCGAAGTTCTCGGAGCTGATCTACAACGGCTTCTGGTTTTCGCCGGAGATGGACTTCGTGCGCGCCGCTTTCGCCCAGGCGGAAAAGCTGATCGACGGTACCGTGCGGCTCGATCTCTTCAAGGGTGCGGTGCATGTCCGCGGCCGGGAGTCTCCCAGCTCCCTCTACGATCAGGAGCTGTCGTCGATGGACGTCGAGGGCGGCTACGACCAGAAGGATGCCCGCGGCTTCATCCGCATCAACGCTCTGCGCTTGGGCGCCCACAAGGTGATCATCGGCGGGGCGAAGCAGCGATGACCCGGCTGTGGGACCGCGGTCAGCGGATCGACGAGCGGATCCACCGCTTCACCGTCGGCCGCGATCCGGAACTCGACCTCCGCCTGGTGCCCTACGATGCCCTGGCGAGTGCCGCCCATGCGGCTGGCCTCGTCTCCATCGGGCTGCTCTCGGAGGGCGATTTCCAGGCCTTGCGCCGGGAACTGGCGGCCATCGCCGACGACGTCCGGGCCGGCCGCTTCGCGATCACCGGCGACGAAGAGGACGGCCACACGGCGATCGAAAACCGCCTGGTCGCACGTCTGGGGGATGCCGGCAAGCGCATCCACACCGGCCGCAGTCGCAACGATCAAGTGATCGCCGCCACCCGGCTGTTCGGGCGTGAGGCGCTCCTTGATCAGATGGACACCCTCCTCACCCTGACCGACCGCCTGGTGGCGTTGGCGGAGCGCCACCGCGAGGTTTCCGTTCCGGGCTACACCCACGCCCGGCAAGCAGTGCCCTCGACCCTGGGGTTCCTCTTTGTCGCCCACGCGGAAGGGTTGGCGGCGGCGGTGCCGTGGCTCCGCACTGCCTTCGAACACCTCGACCGTTCACCCCTCGGCAGCGCCGCCGGCTACGGCGTGCCCTTGCCCCTGGCGCGCGAAGACGTGGCGCGCCGCCTGGCCTTCGGTGAAGTGCAGGGCAATACCCTGGCGGTGCAGAACGAGCGCGGCAAGACGGAGTTTCTGGTGCTCGGGGCGATCCTCGGACCGGTGCTCGACTTGGGGCGCCTGGCGGCGGATCTGATCTGGTTCGCCAGCGACGAGTTGCGCTACCTGCGCCTCGATGAAAGCGTCACCACCGGCTCCAGCATCATGCCGCAGAAGCGCAATCCGGACGTGCTGGAGTTGGTGCGGGCCGGCTCCGCTCGGCTGCGGGCACGGCAGGCGGAGGTCGCCGCCGTCGTCGGGCCGCTGGTGTCCGGCTACCACCGAGACCTGCAGCTCACCAAGGAGCCTTTCCTGGAAGGGATGGTGGGGGCGGGCGATCTGTTGGCCGCGATGTTGCCGGTACTCGAAACGTTGACCGTCGACGAAGAGCGCTGCCGCGCCGCCTTCCAACGCTCCATCGGCGCAACGGACGAGGTGTTCCGGCGAGTCGGCCGCGGCGAACCCTTCCGCAGCGCCTACCAGGCGGTCGCCCAGGACCCGGAAGGCGCCGTCGATGGCGATCCGGCGGAGAGCTGGCGCCTGCGCACCCACCTCGGCGCACCCGGGGCGCTCGATCCGGCGCCGGTTCGCCGGCAGGTGGAGCAGGCGCGACGTTGGCTGGCGGAAACCGGCGAGCGGGTGGCCGGCGCCTGGAGGCTGCTCGCCGAACCGGCCGAAGTGGGAAGCGAGTAGAATCCCACTTTCACAATGTCTCGATCGGATCACTTCTCGGCTGTGGCCGATGGCTATGCCCGCTATCGGCCGGGCTATCCGCCGGCGCTCTTTGGTTACCTGGCGGATCTAGGTTCGCGGCGGCGCCTGGCCTGGGACTGCGCTACCGGCAACGGCCAAGCGGCGGTGGAGCTGGCGGAGCACTTCGATCAGGTGGTGGCGACGGACCTCTCCGCCAGTCAGATCGCCAAGGCTATCGCTCACCCCAGGGTCGAATACCGGGCGGTGGCTGCCGACGAACGCAGCCTGGAAGATTCCTCCGTCGATCTGGTGACGGTGGCCCAAGCCCTGCACTGGCTGGAACTCGAAGGTTTCTATCGTGAGGTCCAGCGGGTACTGGCGCCGGGCGGCGCTCTGGCCTGCTGGTGCTACAACATGTTGCAGGTCGAGCCGCGCATCAACGCCGTCGTCAACCGCTACTACAGCCAAGTTGTCGGCCCCTACTGGCCGCCGGAGCGGCGCCTGTTGGAGGCCGGCTATCGGACGGTGCCGTTTCCCTTCGACGAAGAGGACGTGCCGGACTTCGAGATGAGCGAGAACTGGACCCTGGAGCAACTCGTCGGCTATCTCGGCACCTGGTCCGCCACCACTCGCTACCGCACTGCCGAGGGCACCGACCCTCTCGACCGGATCCGCGGCGACCTCGAAATCGCCTGGGGCGATCCGGACGCGGCGCGGACGATCCGCTGGCCGCTCCACGTGCGGATCGGCCGCCTCGACTTCTAGAGAGCGTCTACTGTGCCCGGTCGGCGGTGACCGACAGGCCGTCCGTCCCGTCGCCGGCCACCCTCAGCAGCCACGGATTGCAGCACACATCGCAATCGTGGACCATCTCGCCGCGACTCTCCGGGTCGAGGAGGATTTCGACCGTCTCAAAGCAGTAGGGGCACTGGACCGTCACCGGTTCGAGCATCGCTCCACGCTATCTGAAACGTTTGCCTCTTGCCGCGGCACTTTCCAACGGAAGGTTGCCTGTTCCCTCGGATGCGTTAATATTTTCGAATCTTTGGGTTATTGCTGGCCGTCTGTTTTGGTGTGGACGTTGGGGTTTTGGGAGAAGACGATGGCTGCAGGGCAGTGGAAGCCGGGTGAGAAGGCCCGTGCTGCCGAGGTGTTGACTCTGGCAGGAATCGCCTCGGTGCGTCCCGGCGAGCCGCGGGATTTCGTGCGGGAGGGTGTTGACGAACAGCTCGGAAGGAAGGCCTACGCCACCGGTGGGGTTTGGCAGCGGGTGTGGGGGCCGGGCTTGTCGCGCGAAAACCCACCGCCGGACAACGCCGCCGGCATCATGGCCTATGCGGCCCGCCGCCGGCCGGAGGACGATGAAGGTACCGACGCAGAAGGTGGCCTGGCGGTTGCCCTGCGCAGCCCCCGCTGGAGCTTATTGGCTCACCTGACGGACCGCGAGTGGATCGAAACGGTGCCCTACCCGCACGGGCCGGCCGGCGCCCGGGTGTCGCGCGGCGCCCTGCAGGGGTTGCACCAACTCTTAGCCATGCGGGACCCCCGCCGCGGCGCCTTGATGGAATTCGTGGAGCGTCAGAGCGACGTTCCGTGGGTGGCGACCGGCCATGGATTGAGCGGCGCGGTGGCGATTCTGTTGCACCTCGAATGGGCCCGGCACGAAGGGGACCCAGAGCGCGAGATCACCTCCTGGGCCTTCGGGGCACCGAGTATCGGCAACCAGGTCTTCGAAGACTGGGTCGAGGAAACGATCGGTGCGGCGAGCTACCGGGTGGTCAATCCCTACGACACGGTGCCCTACGTCTGGGCGCGCCTGGATGATCTGGTGCGGAAGGGAATTCCTAACGATCTGGCGGCGGGGGCCGGCGATGCGGCGCCTCTCGACATGCGCGCCGTCCTCGGCGAGGCGGAGGATCGGTTGCGGGCCCTCCCGCCGTCGGAGCGCTTCGCGTCTCCTCGGCGGGTGGGGGAGCGGATCCTGCGCGGGGTGCAGATTCCGCTGCCCGGCCAGAGTTCCGAGGGGCAGCCGTGGCTTGCGCAGGTCGACGAGCAGCACGCACCGAACGGCTATCTGTGGCTTCTCGAGGCGCCGGAACTGGTCGACGAGGACCGCGAGGGACCCTTTGGCGAGCGATCGCTCCTGCCGCACTTTGCCGCCACCCTGCCGATTCGGGTACAGCGACAGGAAAGGTAAACCTTGGTGGAGTGCGAAGAGAGTGTCAATCAAGCGATCCCGAGCCCGAAGGGGCTGGGCGCCCCCGCCGAGGATGGGGTGAGCCCGAAGAGTTCATCTCTTCGGGCGAGGGGGTGCCCAGCCCCCTAGAGACGAATTAGTTGGCAAGTGTGCTGAAATCATCGGCGAAGCCGATTCAGCACCCTGCTAGTTGATGTAGCCCAAGGCCTTCAGCTTCTCGACGCTTTCCGGATCGACATCCGCCGGCGGCAGCCCCTCGGTGCGCTCGAGGCCCGAGATCACTAGGTCCCGCCACTGGCGGAGCGCCTCGGACTCATCGATGCCTTCCTCGCTCAGGTTGGACCGTTCCCCCGGATCCTCAGCCAAGTCGAACAGCCGATGGCGATCATTGGTCAGGCGCAGCACTTCCTTGTTGCCGTCCCGCAGGATGCCCACTTCGAGGAGGCCCGCTCGCCGGGCGTTGCCCGCCTCCTGGTTGGAGAGGACCGCCCCCTTGTGGGCCTGGAAGAGCGAGGTGCGTTGCTCCGGCGGTGCTTGCCCGTGGCGCAACACAGCGCTCCAGTCGTAGCCCCGGAAACTCTGTGGGATGTCCAGGCCGAGGAGGCCCAGGACCGTCGGGGCGATGTCCGTCAGCAGTGCTGGAGCGGTGATCTTTGCCGGGTCGATCACTCCCGGCCACGAAATGGACAGCGGTACGTGCAGGCCCGGTTCGTAGAGGTTCCGGCCGTGGCCCCAGTAGTCGTGCTCGCCGAGGCTCTCGCCGTGGTCCGAAGTGAAGACCACCAGGGTGCCGCGGCGGGAGCGCGGCAGGGCCTCGAGCAGGTCGCCGATCTTCTCGTCGACGAATCCGATTTCGGAGTCGTAGCGGTTTTCCTTGGTCGATCCGTCGATGCCGAGGCGCTTCCCTTGGTCGCGCTGATGGAGGTACGGAGCGTGCGGCTCCGTGTAGTGGACCCAGGCGAACACCGGGCGCCGGCGGCCGGCCGTTTCGGAGAGCCAAGTGAGGGCCGCCTCGTTGACGTCTTCGGCCGTCGCCTCGCCCTTGAAGAAGCCGAACCAACGCTTCTTGGTGAGCACCTCTTCGTAGCGTTCGAAATGTTCCGACAGGCCGGAAATGGAGTCCTTCAAGGTCCAGTTCGAGACGAAGGCCGCGGTGCGGTAGCCGCGCTCGTCGAGCACCTTTGGCAAGGACTGAAGTTCCGGCCGCATGCGCAAGCCGTTGCGCGTGGCGCCATGCTCGTGGGGATACAACGAGGTGACCAGCGAGGTAAGCGCGGGATTGGTCAGCGGCTCGACGGTGCGGGCCTCCGTGAACCGCGCTCCGGTGGCCATCAGACGGTCGAGGTTGGGGCTCGTCGGTCGCGAATAGCCGTAGCCGGAGAGGCGATCCGCCCGCAGCGTATCGACGGTCACCAGGAGAATGTCGGGCGTTTCCGCGGCCGTCGCCGCGGCGGGCGGCGATGCCAGGAAAAGCGCCGTGAGGAAGGCGTGTTGGACCGCCGCCCGGAACCGTTTCGCTGCCTGGTTGTGGGTCATTCGGACGGAGAAAGGGGCGGTCGGCAACATCGCGGTTGGGCTCGTGAAGATTTTCGTCAACCAAGGGGAGGTACTTCGGAACGGCCGGTCGGGAGTCTAGCAAAGGATGCTCCGCCGGGTCCGGTCTCCCGGTTCTCGGCCATGGGGTAGAGTCGCACCTTCGAATAGCGATTCATCGCCACCTCCACCGCTTCGGCGCCGACCGTGCACACCCTCGACCTGATCCACCAGCCCCTCCAACCGTCGACCGCGGCCCGCGCCGCGACCCGCCTGCGGTCCGGTGAGCTGTTGCAGGTCGAATTGTTCGATGCGGCCGGCGCCGGCGCCTTGCTCGACGAGATCACCGAACTGCAGGCGGCGCACCTCGACCGGCACGTAGATTCCTATAGCCAGCTCCTGGTGGGGTCCGGCGGCGCGTTGTTCAATTGGGGCACGGCGGAGGGCGAGGGGGCGGTGCCGGTGGTGGTCGAGAACCGGCCGCTGCTCGGGACCTTCCTGGCCGCCGCCACCACCCTCGCCGAGGCCACCCGTCAGGGGAACGAAGAGATCCTGCTGTCGGTGGTCCCTTCGGTGCGCAAGGACCGCACCTTCCCGCGCTTCTTCCATCGCGACTCGCACTCGTCCGTCGACGAGATCGATCGCGACCGGGACGTGCCGTCGAGCTACCGCACGGTGTGGGATCTCGGGCTGGAGCGCAGCGCCGAGGTGTTGAACGTTCACTTCGTGCGCCGCGCCGCCCTGCTGGACGAGGCGGGTCGGGTCGCCGGGGAGTACCGCCACCTCTTTCAGCAGCAGAACCTGGACTTCCGGCAAATGAGCGACTCCGAGATCGATGCAGTGCAGCCCCAGATGCGCGAGGGCCTGCTGCCCTTTGCCGATGACATTCCGCTACTGCGGCCGGGGCGGGCCTTCGTTTGGACGGACGACGCCTACTTTCACACCACCTACCTGCGCGCCGATCGGCGGATCGAAGAGTTGATCGAGCAGCCGCGCTCCATTCTCATCGTTCGGCAGTTCGCCGCCAATGCCCATCACGATATCCCCTGGTCCGAACCGGTGGCCCGGCTATTGCCGTCGGTTCTGGCCTCGTGACGTCACTACGAGAAAGCCGAGAAAGATGCCCAGAATCACCAAGGTCACCACCAAGAAAGGCGATGCCGGAGAAACCAGCCTGGGAAGTGGCCAGCGGGTGTCGAAGGACTCGCCGCGCACCAGCGCCTACGGCACCGTCGACGAACTGAACGCGGTCATCGGAGTGGTGGTGGCGAGTGACGTGGACGATGAGATCCGCACCTTTCTGGCCGGGGTGCAAAACGACTTGTTCCACCTGGGGGCGGATCTCTGCATCCCGGAAGAAGACAAGGAGCGCTTTCCGGGACCCCGCATCGAGGGCCGCCACGTCGACGCCCTCGAGGAGTGCCAGGACCGCCTGGCGGAGGCCCTCGAACCGCTGTCGAACTTCGTGCTTCCCGGGGGAACGGCGGCGGCGGCGCAACTCCACCTGGCGCGTACCGTTTGCCGACGGGCGGAGCGGCGGGTGGTCACCCTCGCGCGCCTGGAGACGGTGGCGGCGGAAAATGTCCGCTACCTGAATCGCCTGTCGGATCTGCTGTTTACCATGTCCCGCTACGAGAACCGGGTCAAGGGAGTCGCCGAGCCCCTGTGGGATAGCCGGGCTTGACCCATCCGCCGGTGGCGGCGGCTACTCTTCGGCCACCCCCGAAAGGGGAGAGCGCAGGAGCTCCAGATGGCTGCGGATCTCCTCCTCCAAACGTTTCTGGGACGCCTCCAGTGCGTTGAGGCGGGGCGCTAGGGTGGGGCGTGGCCCGCCCGGAGCACTTTCGTCGGTTTCCCCTTCCCGGCTCTGGGCCGGGCGCCGGGCGCCGGTGTTGCGGCCCTTGCCCTCTTTGCGGGCGGCTTCATTGGCCGCCGCCCGGGCCGCCTGAACCGCTGCTCGCCGGCCGGCCGCTCGGCGTTCCGACAGCTTCGCCGCCAGCAGCGCCTCGCGATCCGAAGCACCTCCAACCTCGCTGTCCTTCCGGCGGCGGATGCGTCGGGTAGTGGGCCGCGCAGGACCCGAGGCCGCCTGCTTCTTCGCTGCCGTAGCCTTGGCGCCAGACCGTCCGCTCCGCTCGCGATGGATCTCCTCCAGTACCGCGATGGCCGCTTCCGGGAAGCGCTGCCGCTTGCGGCCCTGGGTGGGGATGCGGTCGGCGTGCTCTTCCGCGTACTGCCGCAGGGTGGGGTAGTCGATGCCCAGCCGTGCCGACAGGCTGAGCAGGGAGTAGAGCGTCTCGTTGTTCTCGACCTTCCTTTTTGGCGCCTCCATCGCCTGGCGGTAGCGTTCCATCTGCTCTTGAGCAGCGGTTTTCTTTCCGCCCTGGGCGGGGGTGCTCTTGGCCGTGCGCCCGCTCCCCTGACGAGAGGTCTTCGCGTCCGATGAACTTTTGCCTGCTTTGGTTTTCTTTCTCATAGGGTCGTCCGTCGTCGTGAGTGCCTGTTGTCGAACCGGGGTCCGTGCCGGCGGAGGTTGAGGGCTGCGAGGTGGCCCGTTGGGCGTCCCATCGCGCGGTGGTGCCTCGGCGGACCGATGCCCAGGGGGTCGGCTCTTGGGAGCCCGACCCTGGGCAGGTCGGCCGGATCGCCTCGCCGAGCCTTTGGGCCGGCATCCCTTCGATTCGCGACCCTGGGCTCCTGATTCGCCGGCGGAGTCATCGGCCGCTCGGCGTTGCGCGGTGATGCTCATCAGCCGGCGCCCGGTGTCCGGGGCCGCGCTCGGTTCGTTCTCGTCAAGGCGCTGCACGATCTTGACGGCCCGCGGCGGAAAGCGGTGCATCGCATCCTTGCCGCTGGTCGGAATTCGCTCCGGAAAGCGGTCGAGTAAGCGCAACACGCGCGGGAAAGGGACGCCGCTTTCAGCGACGAGTTCGGCGATGGTAAGGAGCGAAGTCCGCTTCTTACCCCGCGATTTACGATCTCTGAAGTGCAAGGTACCGAGGCCTCCGAACGGCCGTGACGGCAAGTTCAATCATTACATTGAAAATTGGCAGAGCCGGAAGAAGAAACTTCCCGCTCACCAAACGACTTCAGTCTATCAGGACAGCGTCTTAATCGGACGGCCCGCAGAACCCCCGCGACGAATGAAAAAAGTACCTACTGGCAAGCTTTTTCGGTGATTCAGCGCAGGCTGTCCGGCGACATCCGACAGGACCCCTGGAGGAGTGGATTTCCGATCGGAATTCGGACGCCAAGGACAATGCTACAGGAAAACTTAAAATAAATCTTCTCCCCGCCCGTCCACTAGGATACCTAGATTGAAGTTCGCGCGAGGCGCCGCGGCGTGGTCGAGGAAGTAGAGACCCCTCGCGCCACTGGAATGTCTTTCGACCCTCGGGAGGAGTTGCGATGAAAAGTGGAATCTGGAACAGGCTTTGCCTCGTCATGCTGGCCGGCTGGCTGGCCCTTCCCGCCGGCGCCGGTGACTTGGTGCTGGTGCTCGATGCCTCCGGTTCGATGTGGGGGCAGATCGACGGCACGAATAAGATCGTCCTTGCCCGGGAGGCCCTCGACGAGCTGATTGCGGATCTGCCCGGCAGCGACCGAGTAGGTCTGATCGCCTACGGCCATCGGCGTGAGGGCGACTGCGCCGACATCGAAGCCCTGGTCCCCCTGGGTCCGCTCGACAAGGCGGCTCTGCGGGAGCGGGTCCAGGGCATTGCCCCGAAGGGCAAGACGCCGATCACCGACGCCCTCGAAAAGGCCTTCGAGATGGCACCCGAGGGGGCCACGGTGCTGCTGATCAGCGATGGGCTCGAGACCTGTGGCGGCGATCCCTGCAAGGCGGTGGCGGCCCGGCAAGGGGCCAGCCTGGTGGTGCATGTGGTGGGCTTCGGCATTGAAGAAGACGACGTGTCTCAGCTCGAATGCGCCGCCCAGGCCGGCGGCGGCCTGTATTTCGACGCGCAGAACGGCGCTGAGCTGTCCGCTGCCCTCGGCCGGGTGGTCGAGTTGCCGGCGGATTTCGACGGCGGTTATCTGAGCCTCGGAGCGACCGCCGACGGTGAGCTGACGGACGTCAGCGTGCGGGTGCGCGACGCCGACGGCGAGGTGGTGGCCACGGCACGCACCTACACCCAGACCGAGACCAATCCCAGCCGGATTCCCTTGCCGGCCGGCACCTTAGAGGTGACCGTGCGGGCGCTGGCCCTCGACGGTAGCTCCTCGCGAACCCTTGAGCCGGTAGTGATCGTCAGCGGTGAAACGGTGGAGCGGTCGGTCGACTTTTCGTCCGGCGAACTGACCGTGGGGGTAACCCGCAACGGCGAGTTGAGCGATGCGACGGTGCGGGTGCGCCACAGCGCCTCGGGGAATCAGCAGACCGTCGGCCGGACCTACGGGCGGCCGGACAGCAATCCGCGCTCCTTCCGCGTTCCGCCCGGCCTCTACGACGTGGAACTGAAGTCGGTGGAAATCGCCGGCCGGCCGGAGGTGGTCTTTGAAGGGGTCGAGGTGGCGGCCGGCGGCAGCGTGCGTCGCGATCACGAGTTCGCCACCGGCGTGCTGCGGTTGAGCGCCACTCTCGGCGGCCAGCCGGTGGACGCCACGGTGCGTGTTTTCAACCAACACGGCGGCCAGGCGATCTCGACGGCCCGGACCTACGACAGCGTGAAGGACTTCACTCTGCTAGCCGGCTCCTACCGGGTGGACCTCCGCAACCTCGAGTCGAAGAAAGAGCGGTCCGTCGAAGTCACCGTCGAAACGGGCAAGGTGACCGAGCGGGAGGTCATCTTCGAATAGTGGGGTCCTCTCAGACTTGCGGCGGGTCGCTGGTGCCGGCCAGCGGTCGGATGCTGATCTCGCCGCCGTAGGTGCGGTGTGGGCAGGTGCCGGCCAGCCGCTCGGCTTCCTCCAGGCTGCCGGCGCGGACGATGAAGAAACCCGTCACGGCATCGATTCCGGCCGGCTCCGCCGCGCTGTCGGCCAGGTAGGGGCCGCCGGGCCGTAGGTGACCCGCCGACACGAGCTGTCCTCGATCGGCAACACCGGCCGCCCAGGCGCGGTACTCATCCACCAGTACCGGAATCGCCTTGGAGGTGCGAAGCGGTCGCGGCTCGACGAGCAGCAACAGGTACTCGCCGCCGACCGCCCTTTCGATCGCCGCGCTCGCTTCCGGCGGGGCGCCGGTCGTCCAGTTCAGCCCGCCGCGGGCCAGCCATCCTCCCATCGCCGCCAACAGGCAGGCCGCCACCAGCCATCCGGACGCTATCCCTCGCCGCGCCGGCGGTTCGATCAGCCGCCGCGCGCGCAGCTCTGCCACGACTCGTTCTTCGAGTTCCTGCGGCGGCGTCTCGGTGGCGGCGAGGCGTTCCAGTTCGCGAAGGGGAGAAGAGTTCTCGACAGGACGGTTCATAGTCGGTCTCCGGCGCGCAGCTTCGGCGAAGCGGAAGAGAGGCGCAGTCGAAGGTTGCGGCGGGCGTCGAACAGCCGTCGTTTGGACGTGCCGACGGGTATCGCGAGCAGCGATCCCACCTCCTCGTGTGTGAAGCCTTGGAGATCGTAGAGCACCAGCACTTCGCGCTGTTTCGGGGGCAGCGCAGCAATCTGGCGTTCGAGGTCAAGGCGGTCGCCGCCGCGAGCGGCGGGCACGGCACCGGGGTCCTGCGGCGGATGACCGGCCACCACCCGGTGAGGACCGCGCCGTCGCTCGCGGCAGCAGTTGACGACGAAGCCTGCCAGCCAGGTGCGAAGCGCCGAGGCGCCGCGGAATTCAACCAGGCGTTCAGCGGCCCGGATCCACGCCTCCTGGAGAGCGTCCTCGGCTTCCTCGCGATGGCCCCCGGTCAGGCGCAAGGCGAGAGCGAAGAGAAAAGGCGTATGTCGCCGATAGAGCCGGCGAAAGGCATGCTCGGAGCCATCGGCGACGAAGTGCTCCAGTGCTCGCTTCTCCTCTTGGCTGGTGGTCATCGCTTCATTTTGCTCCATATCCCTGGGTGAGGTCTGTGCCGCGAAGGGTTCGGTCGGCGGCCCCGAACCCTCTTGCCGATTCTCGCCACTCATAGGGTGTCATCCAACTTCCCAGGAGAATACCGATGAGAAATCGATGTCTTGAGTGCAAGTGCTTCCCGACGTTGGTGGTGATGCTTTGCCTTCTTGGGTCGGTCGCGGGCACCGGCCTGGCCGCTGCCGCCCCGGAGGGCTGGAAACCGACGCCTCTCGAGCGCGCCGACGAGATGTCCGAGGCACTCGCCGCCGCGCCGGACTCGATCCGAGACGGCGCCGGCGTCTACGTGTTGACGGACGATGGCTATGAACTGGTCCGGAAGAGCAAGAACGAATTCCACTGCCTCATCGAACGCAGTCAGAAAGACGCGTTCGAGCCCCAGTGCTTCGACGCCGAGGGCTCCGCAACGCTGCTCCAGCAGGTGTTGATGCGCGGTGAGCTGCAAATGGGCGGCGCCTCTGCCGAAGAGGTGAATCGCCAGGTGGCGGCGGCATGGGCGAAGGGCGATCTACGTTCCCCCCGGCGGCCGGGCATCAACTACATGATGTCGCCGCGCAACCGCGTGCCGGTGGGCCCGGAGACGGTGA
>JBCCEF010000029.1 GCA_039030395.1 Acidobacteriota bacterium | reverse complement strand
GTCCATCGCTCTAGCCCGCGGCCTTGGATTTCGGGAGGGCTGACACCTTGCCCGCGATGCGATTGATCTCCTGCAGCGCATCGGCGAGGGCTGCGGTGCTGGCGTTGGCGACTCGCTGAACGTCTCGCCTCAGTTCATCCGCGATGGCCTCATTTCCTCCCTCCGGAATCTGCCACTCGTCCATCAGGTGAGCGCGAGCCTCCGGCTGTCGGCCGGCGTACTTCATGGCCACCGCCAGATCCAACAGGTCGGCATCGAGCACTTCGAGCAGCCGCAGCAGCGAGGGAATCGAGGGTAGGCCGTTCCCCTGTTCGATTCGGCTGAGGGAACCCGAGGCCATCTCCGCCTTTCGGGAGACCTCCCGCTGGGTCATGCCGGTTTTCCTGCGCAGGTGGACCAATGCCTCGTGGATGTTCATAGCCTCCGGATTGTACTTCTGGATCAGCGTTTTTTCAATCCTAGGAGCCGGTACAGTGATATGCGCCCCTTGACATCATCAGTTTGATGATTTAAAAACATCGAGCTACCCATCGCTTGCTTGAGAGTCATCCACTGCTGACTTCATCTAGAGGCCGTATGGACTACCGAGTCGTTCTTGTCTTCTTCGTCCTTGTTTTCTCCACCTTCGACGCTTCCGGCCAGGAAGCTTCTCCGGTCCCCTCGCTGGAAATCACTCGCTCCGATACCGGGGTGACGGTCACCGGCGTCACTCCCGGCGCGGAGCTGGCCCTTCTCGGAGTGGGCCGCTCGAGTTCCGGCTTCGGTCCGGTGCTGGAGACCTGGCCGGAGCCGTTGGCGGACGACGACGGTGCCGAACCAGGAACGTCGATGCAACGACCGCCGAGTCAGGAAGCTCTGAGTGGCGGTTTCTTGTCCTTCTCTGAGGCGGGTGCAGAACGGATCTCGGACCTCTTGGATGAGGAAGAAGAGGCTCTGGATCAGGACTCTCACGAAAGTGCAACCGGAAATCCTGTGGACTGTACTCGGGGAACCGTTGGAGGCGGGAGGGGAGCGAACGACTGTGGCTAGTAGACGAGCCTTGCGCGTGCTGAGCGGCTGGGCCGCTGTGGTCATGGCGGTTCTGGGAGTCTGGTGGGTCTGCAGAGCAGCTAGAATTTTCGGGGTTGAGACCATTCGCACTCCAACAGACTCGGCAGAGGTCCATTGGCGTTGGGGTGCTGTTCGCAAGGTACTCATAGATCTCGACCAAGACGGCACCTTTGACTTGGAAGGGCACTTTGAAGATTGGACGGGTGGTTTCTCCCCCGACGAACAGTTTGACTATGCCTTCGCCTCTTCTAGGTGCGACGGGGAGTTCGACACCAAGATGGTCTACGATCCACAAGAAAGCCTCTACGGACCGCCCGGAACCTATGAGGCGATCTACTTTGACTCGAATGGCGACGGGGTGAGTGAGCAGCACTCCCCGGCGGAAGGACTGCGATGGATGGCTGAGAGGTGCCAGCTTTGGACCGATCACCTAGATCAGTACTTGCACCATGCGGCCCCAGATCCTACATCCTCGGTGCCAGATGAGGTGAGCCCGTCGGTCTCCCGTGGCAAAGTGCTGTGGGCCGATAGACCGAAGCGGCATGAACTGCCGAGAAAGAAGACCGTCCATGTTCTTTTTTGGCTTCGACCTGCATACCAAGACCAGCGAGGTGTGCAAGATTTCCCGCAAGGGCAGGATCCTCCAGAAGATTTCGATCTCGAGGACGCCCGCGGGGCTGGGTCGTACCTTCCGGAGACGAGCGCGCTTTCGTATCGTGACGGAAGTGGGTGGTGAGACTCGCCAGATCTCCCATCCCCCCATCTCCCCAGCCTAGGTGCCCCCGAGCCTAGGTGCCCCCCGATTGTCTGCGGAGTTTGGATCGCATCCCCGACTCGGTGCCGGTTCCACAGATGCCAGGCGAGTGTCAAGCCTCCGCGTGACAATGACTTGAGGGCCGAGAGCCGGGATCGGTAGCGTCGAGCCCGGCAGGGCCTTCGAGTCGATGACCTCAGAATGCGGCTCGAGAGCCCCAACCTCTCGGCAAGCTTGGTTCGGTCGGTGACCGCGGCTACCCGGCGCTCGGTTTTCGAGCCCGTGCTCCCGGCGACCTGACTTTCTCTCTCCCTACGCCGGCAGAGCCTATTCCAGCGGACTGGGTACCGGTCTGCGACTAGGGGGCGGGAGCTGTCGAGGGCTACCCTCGCTCTACCATTCCTGCATTCACTGTCTTATTCACGGCACGGCACGCACTTTATCTATTAGAGGAGAAAAGGCGCTCAAGCTGGAGATCCATGGTTCGGGTCTCGCCGGGAAGAGTTGGACGGGGAAGGAGAGTACTCCCGGTCGAACGACGGCGCCTTCGTGGAGGCGGAAGAAGAACCCCATTCTCCTCTGGTCCTTTTGCTGCTTTGGAGGTCTATCGCCGGCGCGGAATAGAGCTTGCCCAACAAGGATTCCATGAGCCGATTGTCGACTGCTTCATCCGACTCCATCCGCTTCCGGCGCTGCGGCCGAAGGAACCGGAAACACCACCACCCGCCGGAACGGTTCGACGCCCCGGCTCTCGGATCGCAGTTGCCCTTCGCCGACCCGCTCGTGCTGCAGGCGCCGCAGTGCGCCGGAGCGCGGCGGCAACTCGACCGGCTTGCCTCCCGCCAGAACCTGCTGGACGGCATCTTCGGCTTCTTGGACCGCCTCGCTCCGGCCGTCCGCGGCCGGGTCGTCGGCAAACGAACGCCGGAGGAACTTTTCCATTTGCGGCAGGGTGTTGCTGCGCAGGGCGACCAGGCCGACGCCGCGGTGCTCGGCCTCGCGGAGGCGCCGAGGCCGCCGTTTTTCCTGCGCTTTGGTGGTGAGGATGACGTCCGCCATGGACGGTTGATCGACGATGTGGGCGGGAACGCCGAGCTTGCGGATGGAACGGTCGAGGCGGCCGCGATCGACGGCGTAGGGAAAGATCCTCAAGCGCCGACGGACCGACGCGAGGGCCGGTTCCGGAGCCGGCGGTGGCGCTTCGATCTCGATCCGTCCCTCTCGCCGCAGGCGCTTCTCCGGCCGGGCTTCGGTGCCGCGCAGGATGGCGTCGACCACTTCCGAAACCTGGTGATGCACCGCCAGCTCGTCCCGGCCGAGGATCTCGACGACGACGTCGAAGGTCGGCGGCGCTTTGCGTTCGAGGACGGTTTTCTGGGTCCGTCGCCGCCGGGCCTCTTCGTCCGACAAGGTGACCGCTTGGATGCCGCCGACGAGGTCGCTCAAGGGCGGATTCTGGAGCAGATTCTCGAGGGTGTTGCCGTGTGCCGTGGCGATCAACTGCACCCCCCGTTCGGCGATGGTGCGGGCAGCGAGGGCCTCGGCGCCGGTCCCGATCTCGTCGATCACGATGACTTCGGGCATGTGGTTCTCGACCGCTTCGATCATCACCGCCGCCTGTTGTTCCGGCGACGGCACCTGCATGCGCCGCGCGCCGCCGATGCCCGGGTGGGGGATGTCCCCGTCGCCGGCGATCTCGTTCGAGGTGTCGACGATCACCACCCGCTTGTCGGCGCCGTCGGCGAGCAGGCGTGCGGCTTCCCGGAGCAAGGTGGTCTTGCCCACGCCGGGTCGACCCAGGAGCAGGAGCGAGCGCCCGTCTTCGATCACATCGCGCAGGATGTCGGCAGTGCCGAAGACGGCGCGCCCTATTCGGCAGGTGAGCCCGACGATGCCGCCGGCCCGATTGCGGATCGCCGACAGGCGGTGGAGGGTGCGCTCGATACCGGCGCGGTTGTCCTGGCCGAAACGGCCGACGTTTTCGATCACCCCTTCGATGTCCGCGCGATCGATGGGCTGCGGGTCGAGAACCGATTGGCGATCGGAATAGCGGGCGATCGCCGGTCGACCGAGGTCGAGGACGATCTCCAGCAGTCCTTGCCGGTCGTCGTCCCCGGTGAGAGCTTTCCGCACCCGCGGCGGCAACACCTGGAGCAGCAGCGAGAGATCGTCGGGGGTGGTGATGGGGGGTGTCTTCAAGGGAGCGCTCGCGGGTCTTTCAAGGATTTCCAGATCTCCGGGCCGGTGGAATCCAGGATGAAGAGCATTCTAGCTGTGCGCAGCTCGTCGCAGCACATCGACGGGGCTCGGCGCGTCGATCCATCGGCCTCGGAGACAGCGAACCCAATTCAAGAGCTCCCTAAAGAATTTTGGAGATCTCATCATCAACAACGGAGGGTCTTGCTGCGAAGAGCATCCTAGGGGACGCGATGGGAGGGCTTTCCAGAGAGTCCGGGCCGTGGTGGTTCGCGACGTCTTTGGTCGGAAGAAAAAATCTGAATCCGGTAATTATGTGCTCAACTTGACGAAAAAATACATTAGAGATAGAACTGAAAGATACGTTGTGAATCGAGGTTTTTGGGGCGCACCTTGCAAGGTGCGGTCGATCCAGCGGAGGGATTGATGACCCGGAGAAAGAACGCCCGTCGTCGACAGAGGCTCGGCATTTGGTCAGGCGCTATGGGGGGCGCCGTCGTGGCTCTGGTCTTGTTCGCGCCGGGGAGCGAAACGTTCCACGCTCTCGGGCCGATGAATACCGGTCATGCGGAGGTGCAGTGCAGCGCCTGCCACCGCCAGGCACCGGGTACCTTTCGCCAGCAGGTGCAGGCCAATGCGCGCTATGCCTTCGGTCTGCGACCGGAACCTGCCGACTTCGGCCTGGCGGACGTCAGCGACGCCGCGTGTCTCGATTGCCACGAGCGTCCCAACGACCGCCACCCGACCTTCCGTTTCCTTGAACCACGATTCGCCAAGGCGCGGGAGAATCTTCAGCCGCAGACCTGTATGGGCTGTCATCTGGAGCATGCCGGCGAGCGGATCACCGTGAAGGCGGACTACTGTTCTGAGTGCCACGGTGATCTTGAGCTGAAGGTGGATCCTGTCGATACGCCGCACCACGAGCTGGTGGCGACGGCGAGCTGGAATACCTGCCTTGGCTGCCACGACTTCCACGGCAACCATTTGTGGAAAGCGCCGACGCGGATGGCCGACCGGCTGGATCCGGCCGTCATCGAAGAGTACTTCCGGGGCGGACCGTCACCCTATTCCGACGAGAAGGAATTCCGCGCCACCCGCACGACCCTCGCGCAGATCCAGGGAAGGGCTCAATGAAGCCCTTTACTTTGATCGCTCTGCTGCTGGTGGCTCTGATCGTCTACCTCTTCGTCAGCGCTCCGGCGCCGCTTGCCGTTGACGCCGCCGCTTCTGGGCGGATGCTGTCGATAGAGGAGGTGCTGCGTATTTGCGCGGCGGAGAACGCTCAGGTTCGGCGTTTGTATACCCAGGAGATCGTCGGCGCCGGTCAAGCCGTCGGTTTGGCTTTCGATGAAGACTGGAAGCAGCCGGCGGTCCAGGCCGGCCCCTTGCCGGCGCTTTTTCTGCGCTCGGCGGCGGTGAGCCTCGAGAAGAACCCGGTGCGCCTGGGGCTGTTCCTCGGCTCGGATTTCCCCATTAGCCAGTCCAATCTCTTCCAGGGCGAGCAGCTCGCAGAGTTCGAGGGCATCCGGGCGGACCAAGATCCTCGCTTCTTCGTGACCCCTGACACTGGGCTCCAAACGGCGATGTTCGCGGATTTGGCCGTCGCCGAGCCCTGTGTGACCTGCCACAACGAGCATCCCGACAGCCCGAAGACAGACTGGCGGCTAGGCGACGTGATGGGGGCGACCACGTGGACCTTCCCGTCCGACCAGGTGCCCTACGACGAGATGTTCGACATCCTCGCCGCTCTGCGCAAGAGCTTCCGCGATGCTTACGCCGGCTACCTCGAGGAGACCGAAACCTTCGATCGCCGGCCGGAGATCGGCGAGCGCTGGCCGCGGGACGGCTACTTCTTGCCGAGCGTCGAGGTGTTCATGGCGGAGGTAGAACGGCGCACCGCGACGGAATCCCTCTCTCGCTTGCTGGCCGCCGCCGAGGGGGGCTTTCAGAATAAAGGTAATGCAGCGATCGAGCCCGCCGGATGATCCGCCGCGAACGCCGGCGGGCAGCTCTCGGAATCTTTCTCCTCTCCGTCTACCTCGTGCAGGCGATTCTTGGCTGGGAATGGTCCTGGCTGGCCGGTAAGCAGCTCGACGAGTCGTTCAAACGGTGGACCGGCTGCCTGCTCCTCGCCTACCTGCTGCACCAGTGGTGGCTCACTGTCGGCCGCGCCATGGGCTGGGCGCGCGCCGCCAAGAAGAGCTACCGCCTCCACAAGAACCTGGGCTTGGTGGCGCCGGTTTTCTTCTACTTCCACTCAATGCGCCTGGGCTACGGCTACTTGCTCCTGCTGAGCAGCGTGTACCTTGGCAATCTCCTGGTTGGATATCTCCATCCCGTATCGATCGGCTTCAAGCCGAAGATGCTGTCCTTTCCCTGGATGGTCGTCCACGTGGCGCTGGCGGTGTTGACGATGCTGGTGGTGGCCTACCACACCTGGTTCGTTCTCTACTACGAGTAGCAGCCTCGGGAATCCACACCCCGGAACGTGCGTTCGGCGATCTCCTTTGAGAAGATGAGCCGATGAGGGTTCCGGATTGCGGAACCCTCATCTCGACCTCTCCGGAGCCATGGTTTGGCGTCCGGAGGCCATGGGTTCTCTTCCTTCGAGGCGCCATCTATGACCATTCGAGTCCAGCGTCCCCGTAGTCTTCGGTCCCTTCCATGCCTTTTTCTCTGTGGCGCCTTGCTGCCGTGGGCGGTTCTGGCCGGCTGTGCCTCCGAATCCGCTCCCTCGGCGGAGGAGATGGCCGCCCATCGCGAGGAGGTCGAAGCCTGGCGCAGCGAGCGACTGGAGCGCCTTCGAGCGGAAGAAGGTTGGCTGACCCTGGTCGGTTTGGACTGGCTCAGCGAGGGGGCGAACGCCGTCGGTTCGGATCCGGGCGCCACGGTGGTCTTGCCGGCTGGCAAGGCACCGGAGCGGTTGGGGGTGATCCATCGCAATGCCGAAGGGCTACGCTTCGAGGCGGCGGCGGACCTGCCGGATGCCGGTGAGGGCTTGGTGGTGGGGGAGGAGCCGTTGGCCGCGGGTGAGAGCCGCGTGCTCCAGTCGGACGCTTCCGGCGAGGCCACGACCATCGCCTGGGGCGATCTCTCCTTTTTCCCCATCGAGCGGGGCGACCGCGTCGGGATGAGGATCAAAGACCGCCAGAGCGCCACCCGCCTCGATTTTCCGGGGATCGAGATCTACCCGGTGTCCTTCGACTGGCGGCTTGCTGCGAGCTTCGAGGCGCACGATCCGCCCCGCACCCTTCCCATCGTCAATGTTCTTGGACAGGTCGAGGACACGCCGAGCGCCGGGGCGATCGTATTCGAGCACGCAGGCCAGACACATCGCCTCGACGTGATGGGGGATTTCGAAGGCGGCGAGGCCTTCGTGGTGTTCGGTGATGCGACGAACGGCGACACCACCTACGGCGGCGGCCGTTTCCTCTACGCTCCGGCGCCCGACGAGGAGGGGCGCCTGGTGCTCGACTTCAACCGCGCCTACAACCCTCCCTGCGCCTTTACGGCGTTCTCGACCTGTCCCCTGCCGCCGGCCCAGAACAAGCTGCCGGTCGCGGTGACCGCCGGTGAGAAGCGATTCGCGGAGCCAAAGGCATGAAGCATCTGCGGCTGATCAGCAACTCGACCTGCTGGGGGCACGGTTACCTAGAGCACTGCGAGAGCGCCCTCGAGGAGGTGTTCGACGGTGGTCAGCGGATTCTCTTCATTCCCTTCGCCCTGGCTGATCGCGACGGCTATGAGGACAAGGCCAGGGAGCGCTTTGCGGAATTCGGCTTCGAACTCGAGTCGCTGCACCGGGCAGCGGATCCGGTGGCGGCGGTCGAGCGGGCGGAAGGCATCTTCGTTGGCGGTGGCAACACTTTCCGACTGCTCAAGTCGCTCTACTCCCGGGGTGTGCTCGACCCCATTCGGCGGCGGGTGGCCGCCGGCATGCCCTATGCCAGCACCAGCGCCGGATCGAATGTCGCCTGCGTCTCGATCCGCACCACCAACGACATGCCCATCGTCGAGCCAGAGAGCTTCGAGGCCTTGGGGTTGGTGCCCTTCAATATCAATCCCCACTACCTGGACCCGGATCCTGATTCCAGGCACCAGGGCGAAACCCGGGAAGAGCGAATTCGCGAGTTCCACGAAGAGAACGAGCCCTGGGTGGTGGGGCTGCGGGAAGGCGCCTGGCTCAAGGTGGAGGGCGAGTCCGTCACCCTCGAAGGCGTCATCGGAGCCCGCCTCTTCGGCCGCGGCCGGGAGCCGCGGGAGCTGGAAGTGGGCGAGTCTCTGGATTTCCTGCTCGACTGAGACACATCTTTGGGACAGATCTTGCGAAAACTCTTCCTGAGCGCCGTTCTCGGCGTGCTGCTGCTGCTCTTTCTGGAGATCGTCTCCTTCGGCCTGTTCTGGTGGCGCGAAGGGGAGGCCTTCCGCTGGTCGCGCACCGCATCCCAGCGGGCGGAAGTCGGCCGGGTGCCTCAGGCAGAGGATGCGCCGCCGCCGGCCATCGAGGAGGAGATCCAGGCGTTCAAGGACGAAGTGGTGCAGCCGTTCTTGGGCTTCGTGATCGATCCCGGCAGCAACGTCGACCGCGACGGTCAGCACCTGATCATCAGCCCGGAGGGGTTTTTCCGCCGGCGCAATCCCTTTCCGCAGCCGTCCGACGATCCACTGCACATCGGGGTGTTGGGTGGCTCGGTGGCCTTCATCTTCGCTTTTCGCGGTGGCGAAGTGCTGGTCGACAATCTGCTCGAGCGCCCAGAGCTGGCCGCGCGCGGCGTGGTGGTGGATAGCTGGGGCCTCGGAGGGTACAAACAGCCGCAGCAGTTGATGACCCTCAACTGGGTGCTGGCCCGCGGCTACCCCCTCGATGTGGTGATCAACCTCGACGGCTTCAACGACATCGCCCTGGCGCAGACGGAGAATCGCTACCGCAAAGTGTCCCCTTTCTATCCGCGGAGCTGGAATGTGCGGGTGGAGGGCCTGCCGACCGGCGAGGCGGCGGCGCTGGTCGGCCGCGCAGCCTACGAGCAGGAGCGCCGTCGCGCACTCGCGCGGTCCTTTTCGCAAGCGCCCTGGCGGTGGAGTGTGACGGCCAATCTGGTCTGGCGGTCGCTCGACGCGCGGGCCGTGGAGTCCATCGCCGAGGCGCAGGTGGCGGCCGCCGCGGCGCCGGCGGCGGACGGCGAAGGGAATGCCGGCGACTTTGTAGCCCGCGGACCTGCCTACACCTACCGCAAGGGCGATCAACCGAAGGTGGCGGAAGAACTGGTGGCCTTCTGGGAGCGCTCGTCGCGCCTGATGGCCGGCCTATGCGACTCCCAGGGCATTCCCTACTTCCACTTTCTTCAACCCAATCAATATCCGGAGGGGGCCAAGCCGCTGTCTTCCGAAGAGCGCCGGGTGGCCTATTCCGAGAATCGTCCCTACCGGGCGGTGGTGCAGGGCGGCTATCAGATGCTGCGCGATGCCGGCGCTCGTCTGGCGGCGGACGGTATCGCCTTTCACGACCTGTCGATGCTCTTCGCCGACGTCCGCGAAACCCTCTACATCGACGACTGTTGCCACCTGAACCAGCGCGGCAACGAGCTGATGGCCGCGGCGATCGTGGAGATCTTGATGCGCGAGCTACCTGAGAAAACGCTGTCGGAGACTACTCGGACCGCCACTCCGGCGGAGGAGTGATCTCCGGCTCCGGCGCGGTGCCCGGCCTAACCCAAGCCTGCTCCGACACGCGCATCAACACTTCGAGCTTCATGTCCTGCCCGACCAGGCACTGACAGGCCAGACGCACCTCGCCGAGCAGCTCGGTGGCTGCGAGCTTCTTGTGCTCCGCCTCGGTCATCGCCGTCGGTTCGCCGAACTCGAATCGCACCCGACAGGTGGTGCAGCCGCCGTAGCCGCCGCAGCGGTAGCTGATGTCCTCGCCGTGGTCGGCGAGGGCGTTGACCAATCGGGTTCCCTCGGCCACTTCGAAGGTTCCCCCTCGCACCACCTCGACTTTCGGCATCGTTTCGCTCCTCGAATCTCGTCGTTGTTCGGACTGCTGAGCGATGGCAGATTAGCAGGTTCCAAAGGACCAACAGCGTTGTTTCCGCCGTCGGAGAGGTTGTCCCACGCTCCAAGAGTTCGGCACACCGGGCCTTGCCCCTAGGGTGGGCCGGTTTGCCAAGGTAGACATACCTGAGTTAGTCTCCAGCTCCTATGGGCGTCCTTCGACTCCACCGAGCTGCCCTTGCCGCGCTGCAGCTCGCCGCGCTGGTCTTCATCAGCCTGGTACCGCATGGCCATGACTGCGAGCCTCTCTCCGAGGCGCGCGGTCACACCGACCTGTCGGCCGAACCGGCTGGGAACCAACAGGCCATTGCCGCGACCCACGTCGAAGAAGCGACGTTGTTCGAGTCCTCGCCCTGCCTCGCCTGCCTCCACCAGCAGCGCCAACGTGGGGCGGAATCGCATGCGATAGCTCTTGGAGGCGTCGGACCGGATTCCTCGAGTGTCGAACTCGAACACGGTGAGCCGGTCGTATCCGGTGCCTCCCGCCTGCCGGCCTCGCGCGCACCGCCGCGCGCCTAGGTCACCTCTGATCGAAACAGCTTAGTCGGCTGCTGGCCGGCCTGCTCCTCCCCCTGACCGGCGAGGCTGTCCGGCCACCGGCGGGCCGTCTGTGCCTCGATGACGCCATTGCAGACGCTACGGCGTCTACCGCGTCACAGACGAGTCGCACCCCCGGCGCATCGGCACTCGGATGCGGCGAAGCCAGCGGGTTTCGAAGCAGGATGACCGTGATCCCGAAAAACTGACCAGCAGAACGCTCCGAGAACTCGGAGAAGTACGACTCGGCTCGCGGATGACCGCGTCGCCGAGCGAGTCTTCAACTTCAGGTAGAGGAGTCAGGTTTATGTCTTCGTATGTTTCGTTCAGACGAACGTTTTCGATTGTGTTCGGGAGCGCGCTTTGCTGCTTCCTTCTCTCTTCAATCCTTGTGGCGCAGGAGACCGGCGGAATCCGCGGTCGGATCGCAACGACCGACGGCCAGCCGGTCACCGACGCGACCGTGACGGTGGTGGGTACGCGGGTGCGTGCGCAGGTCGACGGTGAAGGACGGTTCACTCTGCCTTCGATCACCGCGGGAGAGGCGCTTCTGGATGTGACGAGCGTCCGCCACGCGGGCACCGTGGAGCGAGTCGCCGTGGTGGCCGGTGAGACGACGCAGGTCGACATCGTCATCGTGAGCCGCGTTCACTCGGAGAAGATCGTGGTCACCGCCAGTCCGCGGGCTCACGGCGAGCTCGATCTCGCCACCCTGGTGAACGTCCTGGAAGGCCGGAACCTCGCCGTGCGGATCGAGCCGACGCTCGGTGAGTCGCTGAGGCACGAAGCGGGAATCAGTTCGACCTATTTCGGTCCCGGCGCCAGCCGGCCCCTCATTCGCGGTCTTGGCGGCGATCGGATCAAGGTGATGGAGAACGGCATCGACGTGCTCGACGCCTCATCGGCGAGTCCCGATCATGCGGTGGCCGCGGATCCCATCGCCGCCGAGCGCATCGAGGTTGTGCGAGGCCCCGCGACTCTGCTCTATGGCAGCAACGCCATCGGAGGCGTCGTCAACTTGCTGGACCAGCGGATCCCGCACTTCGCTCGAACGCAGAATTTTTCCGGAACCGTCGACGTTCGCGCCGGCTCCGCCGCCGACGAGCGTGCCGCGGCCTTCGATCTCGACGGCGGTGGAGACCGGTGGGCCTGGAATCTCTTCCTCCAGTCTCGCCAGACGGACGACTACGAGATCCCGGGGCGCGCCAGCATCGACGAGCACGAGGAGGACGAGCACGAAGAAGAGGGGCACGCAGAAGAAGAGGAGATCGAGGGAGTCCTCCCCAATAGCGACATCGACAACATGAGCGGTGGCGTCGGGGCGAGCTACTTCTTCGGTGACCGCGGATTCGTGGGTGTCTCGGTGCGGGGCTTCGACACCGAGTACGGCCTGCCCGGCGGCCACGGCCACGAGGAAGAGGGGGAGCACGGAGAGGAAGAGCACAAAGAGGAGGAGCACGGCGAGGAAGACGGGCACGGTGAGGGGGACGTCCGCATCGACATGCAGCAGCGTCGCTATGACTTCGAGGGCGGCATCTCGCAGCCCTTCGGCGTTTTCGAGAAGGCGGACTTCCGCGTCGGAATCATCGACTATGAGCATGTCGAAGGCGAAGGGTCCGAAGAGGGCACGGCCTTTCTCAACGATGCCTGGGAGGCGCGAGCGGAGTTCGTACAGAAGCGGCGTGGCTCGCTCTCGGGATCCATCGGAGTCCAGCTCCGCAACCGCGACTTCGTGGTCGTCGGCGAGGAGGCGTTCGTGCCGCCGGCCGAGACCGAGAGTCTCGGGCTCTTTACCTTCCAGGAAGTGGTTCGCGGTCCGCTGAGCTACCAGTTCGGGGCGCGTTACGAGAACCAGCAAACCAGCGTGCAAAGCGACGGCCTTCCGGACCGGGATTTCGACGCTTTCTCGGCCTCCCTTGGGGTCGTCTGGCGAGCGTCCCGAAATTATTCGCTCGGAGCTTCGTTGGCTCGCTCGGTCAAGCTGCCGACCAGCGAGGAGCTCTACTCGGAAGGTCCGCATTTCGCCGTCTCGGCTTTCGAGATCGGCGACCCGGGACTCGACGAGGAGTCGGCCCTCGGTCTCGATCTCACCCTGCGCAAGGTCGAGGGGAGGGTGACCGGCTCCCTCAACCTGTTCCGCAATGACTTCTCCGATTACATCTTCCAACGCTTCACGGGGGAGGAGGAAGACGGCCTACCGGTGGTCCAGTACTCGGCGGCCGACGCCGAATTCTGGGGGGCCGAAGTCGAAGCCTCGATCCTGCTCGGCGAGACCACCCATTCCAACTGGGGGATGGATCTACTCTGGGACACGGTGCGGGCCGAATTCGCCGACGGCGGCGACCTTCCGCGCATTCCACCGCAGCGCTTCGGAGTGGGCTTCCACTACCGCAGCGATCGCCTGGGTGCCGCGGCCGAGGCACGGTTCGTGGACGACCAGGACCGTATCGCCGAGAACGAGACGCCGACCGAGGGCTACACAATGGTCAACGCCAACGTGAGCTACCGCTTCTTCTTCGAGAAGTACTTCCTCGACTTGATTCTGCGGGGCACCAACCTCATGGATGAAGACGCTCGGCTGCACACGTCGTTCGTCAAGAACGACGTGCCGCTGCCCGGACGCAACATCAGCCTGGTTGCGCGATTGGGTTTCTAGGAACGTCTCGCATGCAGCCGGATTGGCTCATCATCGGCGGTGGGATTCATGGCGTTCATCTTGCCGCTCGTCTGCTGGGAGAAGCGGGTGTTTCGCCTGACCGACTGCGTATTGTGGACCCGGGCGATCGATTGCTGGCGCGCTGGCACACCTGCACCGCGATCACCGGGATGCGCCACCTGCGTTCGCCCTCGGTCCACCACCTCGACCTCGACCCCTGGTCGCTTCAGCGCTTCGCCGGCAAGCGCAAGAGTCGAGAAGTCGGTCTCTTCGCGCCTCCCTACGAACGGCCTGCCCTCTCTCTGTTCAATGCCCACGGCGATCGGGTGATCGAGGCATTCGGGCTCTCGGACCTCCACATCAAGGACCGGGTCAGCGCGTGTTCCATCGAACGGAGTGGGGTCGGTGTCCAGCTTGCGAACGGGCGCGAGATCGTAGCGCGCAACGTCGTGCTAGCGATCGGCGCCAGCGAGCAGCCCGCCTGGCCGAGATGGGCGCCGCGGGGCGACCCTCGGGTTCACCACGTCTTCGAGCCCGGGTTCGAGGGTTGGCCGTCGACGCGCGAGACCGTCGCGGTGGTCGGTGGTGGCATTTCGGCGGGTCAGGTGGCTCTCCGCCTTCTGAAGGAGGGCCACCGGGTGCGGATCGTCGCACGCCACGGCCTGCGTCAGCACCAGTTCGACAGCAATCCGGGCTGGCTCGGTCCGAAGTTGATGCCGCGCTTCAGCTACGACCGGGACTATGTTCGTCGCCGGACCCTCATCGCCGAGGCGCGCCACACGGGCTCCGTGCCTCCGGATGTTCGAAGCGCTCTGCGCCGAGCGATCTCAGGCGACCGGCTGCGGTGGCACGAGGGGGAGGTGGAATCGCTGCGCCAGCGGAGCTGGGGGCACCGGCGCGGTGGCCTCGAACTGCGGCTGACGGCCGGGGTCGCGCTGGATTCGGAGCGCGTGCTGCTCGCCACCGGGTTCGCCTCGCGCCGGCCCGGCGGAGCGATGGTCGATGAGATGATCGCCTCGGCCTCGCTGCCGTGTGCGCCCTGCGGCTACCCGATCGTAGACTCCACGCTTTGCTGGCATCGGCGTGTGTACGTCACGGGTCCTCTCGCCGAGCTGGAGTTGGGGCCCGCGTCGCGGAACATCGCCGGGGCGAGACGAGCCGGCAACCGGCTGGTCGACGCGGCGAGAGCGGCATGATGACTTCGCCTGAAACCGTGGCACCATAGCGTGATGTCAGGGGCTACCGCACAGGGATCGCCGCCGAACCGCGGGGCCGCTCGCCCAGTGCGGCCACCCCTGCGCCTACTGCTTTGCCTGCTCTTCGTCTCCGGCTTTGCCAGCCTCGTTTACCAGGTCCTCTGGATGCGAGAGCTGACACTGCTCTTCGGGAATTCCGCCCACGCGACCGCCGGCGCGTTGGCCGTTTTCTTTGCCGGCCTGGCGATCGGCGGGGCGGTGTGGAGTCGCCGCGCTCCGCGCGTCCGCCGGCCGCTGGTCGAGTACGGCTTGCTCGAGATCGGCGTCGGCGTGTCGGGTGGCCTCTACTTCGGCTTGATGGCCGTCTACGCGGCCAGCTATTCGCCCCTCTACGAAGCGCTCGGTGAACGGCCTGCGATCTTGCTCGCGGCCAAGCTGATCCTGGTGGCGGGCGTCCTCTTGCCGCCCGCGATTCTGATGGGCGGCACCCTGCCGCTGATGTCCCAATACGTCGTAGATGCAACGAAGTCGCTGGGCCGAACGGGCACTCTGCTCTACGGGTTCAACACCCTGGGTGCTGCCGCCGGTGCTCTCGCTGCTGGTTTTTGGCTCCCGGCGTGGATCGGTTTTCGTAGCGCCTACCTCGTGGCGGTGGTCGCGTCGATGCTTATTGGCGGCGTCGCCTGGTGGGTCGGGACGCGCACGAGCCGCGCAGGCCAGGCTGTTCCCTCCCGGAGGCAGGGGGCCTCTTCGTCCGCTGGGGCGCCCGGCGTGAGTCGGGGTCTCGCCGAGTCGCTGGCGAAACCGAAGCTGGTGGTCGCCGCCGTGGCCTCCGGCACGCTCGCCTTGGGGCTGGAGGTCCTCTGGACGCGCATGTTCCAGCAGGTCCTTCAGAACTCGGTCTACACCTTCTCGATCATCCTGGTCACCTTCCTCGCCGCTCTGTCGGCGGGTGCCTTCGTTGCCCGCCGGCTGGCGCAGGCTTCATTCCATCCCTGGAGCGTGCTCGCATTCTTGATCTCGATGGCAGGGCTGGGCGCCCTGGTGACCCCGTTTCTCTTCTACGAGCTCACCGACGGTATGCGCTACCTGGGCGCCGGTGAGCCGTGGACCCACTATCTCGTTTCGGTCTTCAGCGGGGCGGCGCTGGTGCTCTTTCTGCCCGGCGTGGCGATCGGTACGGTGTTTCCCTACCTGCTCCGCGTCACCGAACGCAGCGGCGAGCCGGGACGGGTGGTCGGACGACTCTCGGCCATGAACACCGCCGGCGCGATTCTCGGCGCCCTCGTGGCGGGCTTCGTGATGCTGGGTACCCTCGGCCTGTGGGCCAGTATCCTCCTCGTCGCCGTCCTGTACTTCGCGCTCGCCGCCTGGGTGGCGGTGGGAACCTCACGACTGCCGGTGCTTCTGCCGCTCACGGGACTCGTCGTCGCGTTCACGGTGGCCAACCCTTCGGAACTGCCGGGAGTTCGTCTGAACGCCGACTCCGAGCGCCTGTTGGCTTCCTGGGAGGGCCCCGATGGATTCGTCGCGGTGATCGAGCGCAACGGATTGCGGCGCATCAAGATCAACAACTTCTACGCGCTCGGCAGCTCCTCCGCGATCGAGCACGAGCAGAATCAGACGTTGATCCCGCTGATGCCGCACCCTTCGCCCGAGAGGATCTTCTATCTCGGCATGGGCACCGGAATCACCGCCGGCGCTGCCCTGCGGTTTCCGAGCCGGCAAGTGACGGTCACGGAACTCGTGCCGGAGGTGGTCACCGCCGCCGCGAAATACTTCAACGAGGAGGCCTCTGGGCTGTTCACCGATCCGCGCGCCCGCGTTCTGGTTCGGGACGGCCGCAACGAACTCCGCGGCCGCCAGGCAAGATACGACGCGATCATTGCCGATCTTTTCATTCCGTGGAGAGCCGGTGTCGGCCATCTCTACAGTCGTGACCACTACGCGACGGCACGGACCCGGCTGGCGGCGGGCGGCGTGTACGTTCAGTGGATCCCCCTGTACCAGGTGACGAACACCGAATTTTGGACCATCGTCCGTACCTTCATGGAGGTCTTCCCTCAGGTTCACGTGTGGCGTGGAGACTTCCACGCCGACAAGCCGATCCTCGCGCTGGTCGGCTCGGTCGAAGCCGCGCCCCTGGAGCCGGCCGTGATCGTCAAGAACGGCCGCCACCTGAGAGGGGACTCCTCCCTCGATCCGACCGTCTTCCTGGCGGTGACGCTGCCGTTCTACGCGGGCAATCTGGGCGAGAGCCGGGAGATCGTTCCGGACGGACCGATCCACACCGATAACCGTCCGGTGATCGACTACCAGGCCCCGATCAGCCATCGCAACGCCCGTGCCGGCCGAGTCGAGTGGTTCACCGGCCTCGAGCTGGTCGAGTTCCTGGACCGTCTCCACGCCGCGACGCCGCCGGAGGCCGATCCGTACCTCGGTCGACTCGACTCCGCCGCGCGCGGCTTCGTCTCGGCCGGACTCAGCTATCACACCGGCGCGATTCTCCACCGCCTCGGCCGGCGTGACGAAGCCGAGCGCCACTACCGTGACTCCATCGCCCGAATGCCGATCAGGGTCGAGTTCGAAACCACCGGTGGAGGATCGTCGGAAGTCGAAGAGACGAACTGAGCGGTCGGCCACTCGCCAGGTCCCGCGTTGACAGGTCCATCTCTTGATGCTACATTTGTGGCGAGATGATGACTATGAGGGCGAGTTTTGGACGAGAGCGTCACCCCATGACGGAGAGATCCCGATGACCGAAGAACTATCTCGCGATCGCCGCCTCGACGGCCTGCCGGACCTCGCCGCTTCGGAACTCGACGTGCTGTCGGTGCTGTGGGCCGACGGCCGCCGCAGTGCCCGGGAGGTTCACGAGGCTCTCGCCGACACCCACGATTGGGCCTATTCGACTACCCGCACGGTGCTCGACCGCATGGTCAAGAAAGGCCTGGTCGACAAGGTGAGCTTTCATCGCATGTGGCTGTTTGAGCCGGCCATCAGCCGGCCGCGCGGCCTGGCGCGGCGGGTGCGCGACTTCGCCGACAAGGTCCTAGGCCTCGATGCGGCGGCCGTCGTGCCGCTGTTTGCCCGCGGCAACGCCCTCACCGCCGAGGAGATCGACGAACTCTCCCGGCTGCTCGAAACCGAGGAGACGGCGCGATGAGCTGGTTGGCCTGGGGAGAGCACTGGGGCGAACGGTGGTTGACCAACGGGTTCACCCAGGCCGTCTACGCGGCGGTGGTGTTCCTCGCGGTGGCGGCGATTCTGCGGTTGTGGCGGTCCGCCCCGCCGGCCGTCCAGGCGGGTCTGTGGAGTCTGGTGCTCATCCGCCTGCTGATGCCCGTCGACCTAGCCTCGCCGTGGAGCGCGAGAACCGCCGTCGAGTCCTGGATCGCGATTCCGTCCTGGACGGCTCCGCCGGCTTCGCTGGGGGGGATTGCGCCCGTTTCCGAAGCCGAGGTCTTCGGCGTCGCCGCCGATTCTGCGACGCCCTTGCCGCCTGCGCACCCTTTGCCGATCCCCGTCGGCGGGCCCGCTCGCGCAAATGGATCTCTCTGGAGTGCCGGGCTGTGCCTGTTGTGGGGCGCCGGCGCCTTCGGTACCTCGGTGCTGTTGGTCCTGCGTCGGCGGGCCCTTCGCCGCCGCATTCAGCGCGGCCGGGAGGTCCGAGAGGGAGCTTTGAGGGAGGTTGTCGCGCACTGGCGGCAGCGGTTGCGGGTACGCCGGACGGTGCGTCTGGTGGTGGGTGCCGGCGGTCCACCGTGCACCCTCGGCGTCCTCCGGCCGGTGATCTACCTGCCGGAGGCGCTGGTGGCCGAACCTGGAGCCGGCGAACCGGCCGCCGTCGAGGCGGTGGTCGCCCACGAGATGGCGCACATCCGCCGCTATGACGTGCTGCGTTTGGCTTTTCAGAACGTCGTTCAAATTCTCTATTTCTTCCATCCGCTGGCCTGGCTGGCGGCCTCCCGCGCCACCGACGCCCGCGAGCGGCTGGTGGACGGCTTGGTGCTGTCCAGCGGACATCTCGACCCCAAAACCTATGCCGCCAGCCTGCTGGCGGTGCTTCGCCTCGACCACGCTACGTCGCCCTCCGCCGATCTCTCGCCGGCGCCGGGTATGGGCGGCAACCCCCAAAGGAGACTCACCTTGCGCTTGCACCACATCTTGGATCGTCCCCGCACTCGTCCCTTCGCCGGCCTCCTGGGAGGGCTCCTTTGCCTGCTCCTGGCGCTGGTGCTTCTACCGATGGCGGGCTTCGCCGGTGAGGTGGATCCGCCGCCGGCTCCGAACGCTCCGAACCCTGGTCAGGCGCTGGCCGCTCCGCCGGTTCCGGAAATCGCGATGCCGCCAGCCCTTCCCAGGATGGCTCCGGTGCCGGCGCCCCCGGCTGCGCCCGCACCGGTGCCTTCCGCTTCCGACGCCGTAGCGGCGCCTTCGGTGCTGCCGCGGGCCGAGGCCGTGCCGCTATCGGAAGCTCCGCCGCTGCCCGCGGCGCCGCCGGCGCCGAGCGCTCTGCCGCAGCCGGAAGCTCTGTCGGCCCCTCCCGCGCCCCCGGCTGCGCCCCGCGGTTTGGATTCTCGGCCCTCGACGCCCGCACCACCCGCGGCGCCCGCGGCACCGTCCGAAGAGGCGGTGACCCTCCGGGCCGTGTCGCCCTTGGCCGATACCTGCGTCACCAGTGCCTTCGGTTGGCGCGCGGATCCCCGGAGCGGTGGCGCGCGTCAGCATCAGGGCGTCGATTTGAAAGCGCCGCGGGGCACTGAGGTGCGCGCCACCGCCGACGGCCGTGTGGTGGTGGCCGAGCGGGAGTATGGAGAGGACGGCGCCTGGGGTCTGACGGTGGTCATCGACCACGGTGAGGGGGTAGAGAGCGTCTATGCCCACCTCGACACCAAGACCGTGCTGTCGGGCGAGACGGTCGAGGCCGGGCAGGTCATCGGTACCGTTGGGGACAGCGGATGGGCGACGGGAGTGCATCTCCACTTTGGCATGCGAAACGGCAATTCCTGGATCGATCCCTTCGGATTGATGGCTTCGCCCGGCCCCTGCTAGGTTCCAATCTGCCGGCGCAGGACGGCTATACTCCGCCGGTGTTCGACCTCTCTTCCGACTGTCCGGGTCGCCCATGAGGGCGGTTCGCCTCGCCCTCGTCGCCCTTGCCACCGCCCGCGACTACTTCACCGTTCTCCTCGGCTCCTGGTGGTTGCGGCGCCGGCCGCGGCGTCGGGTCGCTTTCCAGCATCGGGTGATGAGGCGTTGGGGCACGAGCCTCTGCCGCCACCTTCGGGTGCGCTGGACGGTGCGCGGCTCCGTTCCGGAGCCGCCCTTTCTGCTCGTTTCGAATCACCTGAGCTATGCAGACATCGTGGTTCTCGCCGGCCTTGCCGGCGGTTCCTTCGTCGCCAAGGCGGACCTCGGCGACTGGCCCTTCTTGGGCCCCATGTGCCGCGCCTCGGACACCCTGCTGATCGACCGCAACACCAAGCGCGATCTGCTGCGGGTGGGCGCGATGGTGGAAGAGCGGATGGCCGCCGGCGGCGGAGTGATCCTGTTCGCCGAAGGTACCACCGGCGACGGCAGCGCCCTCTTGCCGTTCAAACCCTCGCTGCTGGAGGTCGCCGCGCGGACCGGACGGCCGGTCCATTGGGCGACCCTCTCCTATCGCACCGGCGCCGATGATCTCTCGCCGCGCGACGGGGTTTGCTGGTTTGGCGAAGAAGAGTTCATGCCGCATTTCCGGCGCTTCTCGCGGCTGCGCGAGATCGAGGCGGTGATCACCTTCGGCGCCGAACCGCTCGCCGGCAGCGATCGCAAAGAACTCGCCGCCCGCTTGCGGCAGGCGATGGGTGAGGTCTATGAGCCGACCGGTTGACCGTCGATCGGAAGTCCTCCGCCCAGGCCGGTAAGATCGAGTCCGTAAATACTTGCCCAGGAGGCAGTGGAGGTCCAATGATTCGTCTGGATCGCGAGAGTGCCCGCGCGACCGCAGGAGGTTTCTGCGCAGGGCGGTGCTGGGTGTCGCTGGCGGTGCTGTGCGCCCTGGCCGCGCTGCCGGTTGTCGAGGCGCAAGGTCAGACCCTCGACGAACTGGCGGCCGCTCGCCAGGCGGCGGCCGACCAATATCGTCAGGCTTCCGAACTGGTGGAGGAGCGCGCCGACGATCTGATGTATTGGAGCCTCCTGTTCGATAGCTGGACCGCCTTCCGTCGTTTGGACCGGATAGTGACGGAGCCCGCCGGGGACGAGGCATCGCCCAACTCCGACGAGGCCGCCGCCCGCCTGCGGCGCGATCAGGCGGGGTGGTTTGCGGAGTGGCAACAGCGGATGCCCGACCGGCCGGCGCTCGAGTTGATGCGGGTGCTGAGCCTGGGTGCGGCGGAACGGCGCATCGCAGATCTGAGGGAACTCGGGCAACGGTTTCCGCACCACAGCGATACGGCGAGACAGGTGGTGATGGCCTTGGGGCAGGCGGGCCTGCAGGGCGAAGCGACGGCCGCGGCCGAGGGATTTCTGCTGGCCAATCCCGAGCAGCCGGCGGCCTACGGGCTGCTGTACCGGCAGTTCGAAGCGCAAGGAGAAGCGGTCAAGGCGCGAGACCTGCTGGAAAGCTGGTCCCGCCTCGATCCCGCCGATCCACGGGCGCTCGAACTTCAGCTCGATCAAGCGGTACGCGACCGGTTGGCGACGGAAGAGCTGCTGGACTTGGCAACGCGCGGCTCCGATCGCCTGCGAGGCGAGAACAAAGTTCGCTGGTGTTCACGGCTCGCGAGATCCAGCTACCCGACCGTTCGTGATGCGGGCCTGACCTGCTTCGCCGCGGTGCTGCCGACCTTGGATGCGAATGAGGCCTCCTATGACTCGGCATGGGTGAGGTACGCCGAAGCGATGGGGCGCGATGGTGGGCCGGCGGACGTCTTGGCCCAGGTGGAAAACGCCTCGGCGCAGGTGCGAGACCGCGTTTTGGTGACGGTCGGTTCTTCTTGGCTGCAAGGAGATCGCTGTGGCGAGGGCGCGGCGTTGTTGGCTCGACGGGTTCGGCCTGGTGACGAGCTGGGCAGTCGGGCGCATGTCTTTTCGGCTTGTGCCGGTGATCCCGCCGTGCAGGACATCTTGCTGATCGGGCTCGCCTCGGCCGACGAAAACGATGTCCGCCGCCTACTCGAAGCGGCCCAAGGAGAGGTGCCGCCGGAGCGATTGGAAGCGGTACTCCTCACCCGGGCGGAGACCCGGGGTGCGGACACCCTTCGGCCTCATCTAGACGCTCTGTATGCGGCGGCCGGCTGGCGAGAGAAGCGGGTCGCCCTGCTGGAACGCTGGCTGGCGGACGACCCGCGGGCCGGGCCCGATCAAGCTAGGGCTCTGGCCGACCTGTACTTGGCCGATGATCGGCGTGACGAGGCGATCGCCGTGCTCGCGGGTCGGGCCGAAACGGACAGCGGTCGAGGTGATCAGGAACTCCACGACGCTTTGGTGGCCCTCTACCTCAGTTCCGACCGCTACGCCGAGGCGGTGGCGCTGGCCGATCATCGGCTGGTCGGGAGCGAGAACGAAGCCCTCCTCGGTCGGTTGCTCCACGCTCGCATCGCCTGGGCTCGAGGTGAAGAGGACGCGGCCCTCGCCCACTACGAGAGGTTCTTCGATCAGGCTCCGGCGCGCGAGTGGTACCGCGCCGAGGAGTACCAGGCGTTGCTGCTGGAGGTCGGCGACGAAGCTCGGCTCCGACGTTTCCTGGAGCGTCGTTGGCAGGTGCGGGAACAGAACTCTGCCGGTGCGCCCGGCAACCGTGACCTGTGGATCGCCTCACAGTTCGAGGAGATGGGTTTGGTCGAAGCCTCTTTGACGATCTACGAACGCCACATCGCAAGCGGCGAAGCGACCGGCGACCTGATCCGCCGGGTGGCCCGACAGGCCGAGATGTTGGGCGAGTGGGGGCGGGCCCTACCGATGCGCCGCCAAATGCTCGAGCGGGCACCGACGGAGTGGCATTCGTGGACTGAGTTGGCGAAGCACTTTCTCGATCGCGAGATGCCGGCACAGGCCTTCGAGGTGCTGGAAGGAGCCTTCGAGCGTCTGGAAAACCCTCCGGCCAACCTCTGGACCATGTGGGCCGACGCGCTGCTGGCGGAGGGAGCCGAAGGAGAGGTCGAGGAAGCGACCCTGCGGCAAGCGATCGAGGTGCTTCTGGAGGCGAGCGACCGGTTCGACGACAACGACTACACCCGCGCCGTGCTGAACAACCGGCTCGTGGAGCTGTACCGGCGTCTCGGAAAGAGGCCGGCGGCGCAGACGATCGCGGCGGCGAAGGAGCCGCCGTCGTTGCCTTCGGCCGCCACCGGGACCGCGCCGCCGCCGGTCGCCGCCGAGGAGTTCGCCGAGATCGCCGGAATGTCCGCGCGCCAGCGACTCGCCCGCGCCGACGCCCTCTACGCCGGCATCGGTCGGTCCGTGGATCTGGCCGCCGCCCGCTCCCTCTTCGAGTCGGCGGCAGAGGACGATCCGGTGGCAGCGTTGCGCTTGGCGACCCTGCTCACCCTCGGCGCTGCGGGATTCGACAAGGATCCGCAGCGTGCCAGCCGCCTGGCGCAGACCCACCGCCGATCGGTCGAGGCCTTGGCGGCCGAGGGCGACGCGCAGGCCCAGGCCGTCGTCGGCCTGGCGTTGCTGGTGGGTGTCGGCGGAGTAGAAGATCCCGTTGCCGCCCGCCAATGGCTCGAGGAGTGCGCCCAGCAGGAACCGTGGGCGGCCTACAACTTGGCCTGGATGACCTCCGTCGGCAAGGGGGTGAAAAAGGACCCCGCTCGCTCGCTCCGGCTGTATCTCGACGTCGCGCGGCGGGGGCACGCGAAGGCTATGTGGGTGGTCGCCTGGCGACAGCTCTACGGCGGGGCGGGGGAGCGGAACCCGCAGGAGGGGGTGGCGTGGTTGCGGCGTAGCGCGGAGGCGGGACAAGCCGAAGCGATGCGGGAACTCGGATGGTTGTTGCTGTCCGGCGAGTTCCTGAAGGCGGATTCGGCAGCCGGCCTGGGCTGGTTGCGGAAGGCCGCGCGGGTGGACTTCGCTGGAGCGTTTCACTCCCTCGGCTATGTTCACCTCAAGGGCATCGGGGTAGAGAAGGATCCGGCCCGGGCGGCAGCCTACTTCGAGCAGGCTGTCGAACGAGGAGAGGTGACGGCGACGAACTACCTCGGCGACATGTATCGCCGGGGCCTGGGCGTCGCTAAGGATCCGCAGCGAGCGATGGCCTTGCTGGCGGATGCGGTGATCGGCGGAGATCCCTGGTCGGTGGACAATCTCCACAGCCTGGTGGTCGAGAACCGCGAAACACTGGATCGCGCCAGCCTGCGGCAAGTCGTCCGGCGATTCCTAGCGGCTGCCGAAGAAGGAAACACCAACGCTGCCGCAGGGCTCGGCTTTCTTGCCTTCAACGGCGCTGGATCCGACCTCAGTTCAAAAGATGCCGCCGCCTGGTTACGTTTCGCCGCTGAAGGCGGTGTCACCCGCGCCAAGCGCCTTTATGGGGACCTCTTTAAACGCGGTTGGGGCGTCGAAAAGAGTCCCGCTCAGGCGCTCCGCTGGTGGCGCGAAGGAGCTGCCGAGGGCGACCATCTGTCGATGTATTTCATCGGCTGGAATCTGCTCTACAACGAGGAATTCCCGCGCGATGAAGCCGCAGGGCTCCGCTGGCTGCGGAAGGCTGCCGAGGCAGGCAGCATGTACGCTCAGAATCTTCTGGGTCGATTCCACGAGCACGGTGAGCATGGCTTCCCGAAGGATCTGGTGGAGGCTCGGAGCTGGTACGAGAAAGCCGCCGAGAACGGACTCGAAGAAGCGATCGGCTGGTTGGCGGTGCACGGCGAGCGCTGACGGCAGATTTCGATGACCCACTCCGTTTCGATTCCTGCCTGGTTGCTGGCGCTGCTGGTGGTGGCCGCGACCCTTTTGGTGCTGGAGCGCCTGCTGCTGCCGAGCGTGCGCTACTTTCTGCGCCGGCGGGTGAACCGGGTGCTCGACGAGCTGAACACTCGGCTGCGGATCAAGGTCCAGCCGTTCAAGCTGACCAAGCGTCAAGTTCTGATCGATCGCCTGCGCTTCGACCCGGAAGTGATGGCGGCGGTGGAGCAGGAGGCGAAGGAGAGCGGCACGCCTCGGGCGGTGTCCTCGGATCGGGTGCGTCGCTACGCGCAGGAGATTGTGCCGGCCTTCAACGCCTACCTTTACTTCCGCTTCGGCTACCGCCTCGGGCGGACCGTGGCTCGCTTCCTCTACCGGGTGCGGGTGGGCTTCACCGATGAGGAGTCCTTCGCGCGCTTCGATCCGCGCTCGACGGTGGTGTTCGTGATGAACCACCGCAGCAATATGGACTACGTGCTGGTGGCGTATCTCGCCGCCGCCAGCACCGCGCTGTCCTACGCGGTGGGGGAGTGGGCGCGCATCTGGCCCCTCCAGACCCTCATCCGCTCGATGGGCGCCTATTTCGTGCGGCGGCGCTCGAAGAACCCGCTCTACCGGCGGGTGCTGGAGCGCTATGTCGCCATGGCGACGGCCTCCGGTGTGACCCAGGCGGTGTATCCGGAGGGTGGCCTGTCCCGCGACGGCGCCCTGCGGCCGCCAAAGCTGGGCCTGCTGGACTACATGCTGCGGAGCTTCGATCCACAGGGCGAGCGCGACCTGGTGTTCGTGCCGGTGGGGCTGAACTACGACCGGGTGCTCGAAGACCGGACTCTGTTGCTCGACGTGCCCCTCGAAGGCATGCCCAGGGCGGCCAAACCCTCCTCGGCGCGGGCCGCCTGGAACACCCTCTCCTTCGTCGGCCGCAATCTCCGCCAAGTGGTGACCAACCGCTGGTATCGCTTCGGCTATGCCTGCGTCAATTTTGGCACGCCGGTGTCCATGCGCGAGTGGCTGGCTGGGCGCCGGGTGGACCTGCGCAGCCTCGAACGGCGCGAGCGCTTCGAGCACATCGGCGACCTCGCCGAGGAATTGATGGCCGGCGTCGGGCGGGTGATTCCGGTGGTACCGGTGCCGCTGGTGGCGGCGGTCTTCGTGGCCGCTCACGAAGCCGGGGACGGACCGCTCTCCAGCCTGGAAGTCAAGGCTCGGGTGCTCCGTCGTATGGACCGCCTGTCGGCGGCCGGGGCACACGTCTATGTGCCCCGGCGGGACCAGGACTATGCCGTGTCGGTCGGTTTGAGGATGCTGCTGCTGCGGCACCTCATCCGCGAACAAGACGGCCTGCACGAGGCGGTGCCGGAGGAGCTACCGGTGCTGCGCTACTACGCTCATTCGATAGCCCACCTCGAAGGGTCAGAGTCGGGCGCCGGCTCAGCCGATGCCCCCGAGGCGCCCGAGGCCGTCGAAGATCAGCACCGCTCCCAGTCCGATCAGCAGTAGGCCGCAGCCGGCCAGCACCCGTCCGTAGGCGCGCCCACGCAGGTACTTCCGTCCTCGCGCCGCGATCACCGCCAGCAGGATCTTGATGCCGACCAGCAGCGGGAAGAAGCCCGCCAGGAAGGCAATACCGCGCCAGGGTGAGTGGCGCCAGAACTCCAGGATCATCGGGCCACCGATGGTGATCCAGAAAACCCAGGGATTGGGACTGATCAGGTTGATCGCGAGGCCGCGCAGCACGTCCCGCGGCGCCTCGCTGGCGGCGCCGGCGATGTCTTCGAGGGACGGCGTCCGCCGGGCGGCGCGCAGAGTGTCGACGCCCAGGTAGATCACCACCGCCGCGCCGATGAAGGTGATGGCGACGAGAAAGCTCTCCGGTAGCGCCCGCAAGAAGAGCACGGCCACTGCGATCACCGGTGCATCCGTCAGCAGCGGCGCGATCGCCACCCGTAGGCCGGCGCCGAAGCCCCGTTCGAGAGCGGTGCTGATCACCAGCGTCGAGAGTGGACCGGGACTCACGCCGGAGGCGAAGCCGAGGCTCAGGCCGAGGAGGAGAGATTCCATGGTGAGTCAGTCGGCCTCGGCGAGCAGATGAAAGGTGTGGAGGCGAGGTCCGGCGGGCGCCGCTTCCACGGTGTGCAGCCGTTCCTCCAGGGAGCGTCCGGCTGCCGGTACCGGGGTCAGCCGATAGCCGGCCCGGCGCAGGCGCTCCACCGTCTCCCGCGCCCCGCCCGGAAACGCCGGGCTGCCGTGAACTTCGCACAGGATGCGCGGCCGATAGCGGGTGAGGGTCTCTTCCGCGCCGGAGAGCACCTGCGCCTCGGCCCCTTCGACATCGATCTTGATCCAGTCCACCCGCTGCGGGGCGTCTTCGGTGGGCGGCCGCGAGAGCCAGTCATCCAGAGAGACGGAATCCACGGCGGTGCCGTTTGGTCGGGCGGTCAGGTAGGCCATCGTTTCGTTCTCCGGCACTCGCAGAAAGTGCGTCCTGGACGTCTCGGCGACGGCGGCCTCGATCAACCGTACCTGGGAGAGCCCGTTGAGGGCCAGGGTTCGTCGCAGCGCGTTCGCCGCTCTGGATTCCGGCTCGAAGGCGATCACCCTGCCGACGCTACCCACCCGGGCCGCGAAGGCGAGGGTGAAATAGCCGTAGGAGGCGCCGAGGTCGAGCACCGTCTGCCCTTCACCCACCCGGCGGTCGATGACGGCCAGGATGGGCGCCTCGTGGAGGGCGCGCCGAAAGGACGGCCACCGTCGGATCGGCGCACAAATCTGCGATCCCCGCGCCGGGCCGGAGCGGATCCGAACGGGTCGAATACCGAACAGATCTGAGGTTCGCCAGAGGGCGTCCTTGACCCGCCGGATGACTCCCTTGCCGGGCACCTGGGATCAGCCGCCAGACTCCAGCAGCGCGCGGGACGCCAGGGCTTGGCGCTTCGCCGTCCCGGCGTCGCCCGCCAGTACCGTCAGGTGTCCCATCTTGCGGCCCGGCCGGGCTTCGCCTTTGCCGTAGAGGTGGAGCTTGAGATTCTGCTCACCGGCGACCGCCGCCCAGTCCGGCTCGCCGTGCTGCCAGAGATCGCCCAGCAGGTTGACCATCGCCGCCGGCCGCAGGCGCTCCGTCGAGCCGAGGGTCAGCCCACACACGGCCCGTAGCTGTTGCTCGAACTGGCTGGTGAGGTGGGCGTCGACGGTCAGGTGGCCGGAATTGTGGGGCCGCGGCGCCAGCTCGTTGACGATCAGCCGGCCGTCGGTCTGCAAGAACATCTCTACGCACAGCACCCCCACCAGCTCCACCGCCTCGACGATGCCGTGGGCGAGGCGCTGTGCCTCCGCGGCGACCCGCGGCGACACCGGCGCCGGCGACACGGTGACGTCCAGAATGTGGTGGCGATGGTCGTTGGCGAGCACGCCGTAATCCACCAAGGAACCGTCCAGCCCGCGTGCCGCCACCACCGAAACTTCCCGCTCGAAGTCGACAAAGCCTTCGAGCACTGCCGCCGTCTCCACCCGCTGACTGTCGAGATCGCCGCGGAACTCGCGCCACAGGTCGTCCGGGGAAACGCCGGGCTCGACTTTGATCTGTCCCTTGCCGTCGTAGCCGAAGCCGGCGGTCTTGAGCACCGCCGGGGCGCCGATCTCCGCCAGCGCCGCCGCCAGGTCTTTCGCCGAACGAACTTCCCGAAAGGGCGCTACCGGAAACCCCTGGTCGGTGAGGAAGCGCTTCTCCCGCAGGCGATTCTGGGTGGTATGCAGGATCATCCCGTCGGGGCGCACCGGGGCTTCCTCGGCGGCCACCCGTGTCGCCTCGGCGGAGACGTTCTCGAATTCGAAGGTCACCACGTCGACCCCGCGGGCGAAAGCGCTTACGGCGTCGAGATCGTCGTAGGCGGCGACCACTTCGAGATCCGCCACCTGGCCCGTCGGCGTGTCTCGGCTTGGCGACAGGGTGTGGATCCGGTAGCCCATCGCCCGGGCTTCGAGGGCCAGCATGCGCCCGAGCTGGCCGCTACCGAGAACGCCGACGGTGCTGCCCGGCAAGATCGCCGGAGGACGGCTCACGGCAGCTCGGCCTCCATCACCGTCTCGGTTTGCTCCGCCCGGAAGCGGCGGAGTGCCTCGCGCAGCTCCGGCCGCGAGTTCGAAAGGATGGCGACCGCCAGCAGCGCGGCGTTGACGGCGCCGGCCTGGCCGATGGCGAGGGTGCCGACAGGAATGCCGGCGGGCATTTGGGCGATGGAGAGGAGCGAGTCCATGCCGGAAAGCGCCTTGCTCTGGACCGGCACGCCGAGCACCGGCACAGCGGTCTGGGCGGCGACCATGCCCGGCAGGTGAGCGGCGCCCCCGGCGCCGGCGATGATCACCTCCAGGCCTCGTTCCTCGGCCCCGGCGGCGAACCGCGCCATCTTGTCCGGCGTGCGGTGGGCGGAGACCACCTGGGTGTCGCAGGCCACGTCGAAGGACTCGAGAGTCTTCACGGCGTGGCGCATGGTCTCCCAGTCGGAGGTGCTCCCCATGATCACGGCGACGGCGGGTCGATCGGTCGGTGTCATCTAGCCTGCCTTTCTCACCAGCAACCGAAGCGAGAGGTCGTAGGTGGCTGAAGATGCAAGGCATCCACAGGTTCTGTGACGAAGGCGTACTGTCAGTACGTCGAGGAGCAGGTTCTGTGGATAACGCAGCAGATTCAGTGACATACGGCCTCGCAGTAGGTGGCTGGTGAGAAGGGCAGGCTCAGGCTCCTGGTCCGAATTCGGGGGTGCTCAGCTCAAAGACTGGACTCGGTCGCCTTCGTCGACGAGGGCGCCGATGATCTCGGCGATGTGGTTCTCGCCGCGGGTTTCCAAGGTCAGCAACACTTCCACCTCGCCGACGGAGATGTCCGCAAACTCGCGGGCGTGAGTGATCTCCAGGACGTTGGCGCCGTGCTCAGCGACGGTCGCCGTCACCTCGGCCAGCAGCCCTGGCCGGTCCTGACCACGCACCTTGAGGCGGGCCACCCGCCCGTCGGAGACCAGGCCGCGGTCGATGATGCGGGCGAGGATGTTGATGTCGATGTTGCCGCCGCACAGCACCACGGCGACGGTCTCGCCCTCCACCATCGGCACCTTGCCGGCGAGGATCGCGGCCATGCCGGCGGCACCGGCGCCCTCGGTGAGGGTCTTCTGATTCTCGAGCAGGCGCAGGATGGCGGTGGCGATTTCGGCGTCGTCCACCTTCACCAGATCGTCGACCAGCCGCTCGATCAACGGAAAGGTCAGCTCACCCACCCGCTTGACGGCGATGCCGTCGGCGATGGTGTCGCGGCTGGTCACCGTGACGATCTCTCCGGCCTCTCGCGAGGCGTGCGCCGAGGGCGCCGCTTCCGCCTCCACGCCCACCACCCGGATGTCGGGCATCAGCTCTTTCAGCGCCAGGGCGATACCGGAGATCAGGCCGCCGCCGCCGATCGGTACCACCATCGTGTCGATGCGGTCGATTTGCTCCGCCAGTTCGAGGGCGACGGTGCCCTGGCCGGCGATCACCGCTTCGTCATTGAAGGCCGGCACCAGCACCAGGTCGCGCTCCTTGCGCAGTTGGTGGGCATGGTCCACGGCATCGTCGAAGGTGGCGCCGTGGAGCACCACCGTCGCCCCATAGCGGCGGGTGTTGGTGACCTTGATCAGCGGCGTGTTCTCGGGCATCACCACCGTCGAGGCGATCCCCAGGTTGCTGGCGTGGAGAGCCAAGGCCTGGGCGTGGTTGCCGGCGCTGGCGGTGATCACCCCTCTGCGTCGGGACGCCTCTTCCATGGTCAACAGCCGGTTGAGGGCGCCGCGCTCCTTGAAAGATCCCGTGCGCTGGAGATTCTCCAGCTTCAGGAACAGCCGCGCCGGCACCAGGTTGCCGTAGCCGAGAGCTTGCCGGCAGGGGGTGACCGGCAGGGTGCCGGCGATACGCTCGCGGGCGGCTCGGATGTCTGCGATGGTCGGCACGAAAGCTCCGGATGGGGCACGCTGTCGAAGGTCGGAGGGACTCTGTCCGCATGCTATCGGAAACGGCGCCTCTCGGCGTGGTAGCGTTTTCTCAGATCGTCTCGTAGCACGAGAATCCGCTGGATTTCCGCAGCGTCTCATGCCCATTCCGCAAGCCATCCACCGATTTTCCGCAGCCTTTCCGGCGCATTTCCGCAGCCTTTGAGAACGGGCCCGTGAAACCCCTAGACTACCCCGCGGCTCGCAAGCCGATTGCCCTCGTGCAGGACGGCTTCGAGGGCCGTTGGCTGCGCTTCGAAGCGCCCGTCGCGGTGCTGGTGGCTCGGCGGGTGGAAGAGGTGCCGGCCACTTTCGCCGAGGTCTGCCGGCGCACCGAGGGGGAAGGCCTGTGGGCCGCCGGTTTCGTCGCCTACGAGGCGGCCCCGGCCTTCGACTCCGCACTGGCGGCGCACCCTCCGGCGGTCGGAGGGGCGCCGCTCCTTTGGTTCGCTCTCTTCCGCCGCGCCGAGGTCGAGAAGGGTTTCGAGGCGCCGGCGGATTCAGGCCCTTTCCACATCGGAAGCTGGCGCCCGAGCGTCGACCGCCGGGACTTCGGCCGGGCGATCGGCGTGATCAAACGCGCCATCGGCCGCGGCGACACCTACCAGGTGAACTACACCTACCGGCTGCGGGCGGCCTTCGAGGGCGATCCCCTCGGCCTCTTTGCCGCCATGATCGCCGCCCAACGCTGCCGCTACGGCGCCTTCTTGGCGGACCCGGAATTCGCCATCTGCTGTGCTTCGCCGGAGCTGTTCTTCGAGCGCATGGGAGGGCCTCAAGGCCACCGACGGCGACTCGTGACGCGGCCGATGAAGGGCACCGCCCACCGCGGGCGCACCCTGGCGGAAGACCGGGCGGCGATGGCCGCCCTCGCCGATTCGCCCAAGGACCGGGCCGAGAACGTGATGATCGTCGACATGCTGCGCAACGATCTCGGGCGCATCGCCGAGGCCGGCTCCGTGCGGGTGGGCGACCTGTGGCAGGCGGAGCGCTACCCGACGGTGCTGCAGATGACCTCCACCGTCGAAGCGCAAAGCGCCGCCACCCTGCCGGAAGTCTTCGCCGCGCTGTTCCCCTGCGCCTCGATCACCGGCGCCCCCAAGGCGCGCACCAGTGAGATCATCGCGGCCCTCGAAGAATCCCCGCGCGGTCCCTACACCGGCGCCGTGGGCTACATCGGCCCGCGCGGGCAGGCTCGCTTCGCGGTGGCGATCCGCACGGCGGTGGTGGAGCGACGCGCGGACGCCGCGGCCCGGGTGACCTACGGGGTCGGCGGCGGCATGGTGTGGGACTCGCAAGCCGAAGCGGAATACCGCGAAACGGTGCTCAAGGCGCGCGTCCTGCGGCGCGCCATCGAGCGACCGGTGCCGTGGTTCTCATTGCTGGAGACGATGCGGTGGTCTCCCGAGGAGGGCTTCTTCCTGCTCGAAGAGCACCTCGCCCGCCTCGCCGAATCCGCCGAGTACTTCGCCTACCGCTGGGACGAGGAGGCGGTGCGGCGAAGCCTGGAAGACTTCCGGGCGCCCACCGCCCAGCGGGTGCGCCTGCTGGTCGATCGCACCGGAAGCCCGCTGCTCGAAGCCGGGCCGCTTCCGGCGGCGGAGGACGGTGGAGAAGTCCTCACCTGGGCGCCTGCGGCGGTCGATTCGAAGGACACCTTCCTCTTCCACAAGACTACCTACCGCGAGGTCTACGACCGGGCGCTCTCCGGTGCCCGGGACGCCGTACCGGAGACGGACGATGCGTTGTTGTTCAACGAGCGGGGGGAGGTCACCGAAACCTGCCGCGCCAACGTCGCCGTGCGTCGGGGCAAGCACCTGGTCACGCCGCCCGTCCGCTGCGGCCTGCTGGCCGGCACCCTGCGCGGGCGGCTGTTGGCGGACGGCTCCCTCGAGGAAAGAGTGATCCAGCGTAGCGAGCTCACCGCGGATTCCGAAATTTTTCTGGTCAGCGCCCTGCGCGGCCTGCGGCGGGCGAACTGGGTCGGACGGAGTCCCCAAACTCCCCGCTAGTCCCTGCGTATCCACCCCATGTTCGGATTCCGCATCGTGCTTGGGCTCTGCGCCGCTCTTTGGGTCCTGGTGTCGCCGGCGAGTGGGAAAGACTTTCCGCGCGGCGAGATCATCGATTCGGTGAGCACCGCCATTGATCCCGAGCAAAGCTACGCCCTTTACCTGCCGTCGAACTACTCGGCGGAGCGAACCTGGCCGCTGCTGCTGGTGTTTGACGCTCGTGGCCGTGGGGCGAGGACGGCGGAGTTCTTCCGGCGCGGCGCCGAGCGCTACGGCTACATCCTCGCCAGCTCCAACAACTCCGCCAGCGACGCCGGCTGGGAGCCGATGCAGAAATCGGCCACGGCCCTTTTCGACGATCTGCCGAAGCGCTTCCGGGTGCATCCTCGGCGGATCTACATGGCGGGCTTCTCGGGCACCTCCCGGGCCGTCGCGGGCATCGCCCACGGCCTGCCCGAGGTGGCCGGGGTGATCGCCGCCAGCGGCGCCCTGGCACCGGAAACGGTACCCGAGGCGGGGCTGCCCTTCGCTTGCTTCGCCACCGCGGGAACCGGGGACTTCAACTTCTGGGAAACGCAGCATCTCGACTTCCACCTGCAAGAGCGGGGCATTACCGCCCGTTTCGAGGGATTCGACGGCGGTCACACCTGGCCGCCGGAAGAAATCGCCTTCGAGGCCCTCGGCTGGATGGAACTACGGGCGATGGCCGAAGACTTGCGGCCCATCGACCAGGATCTGGTGGCGGAACTCGAGGAAGATTGGACCCAAGACGCCGAGGCGTTGGAGTCCAAGGGTGACCTTCTCGGCGCCTATCTCCGATACCGCGAACTCCACGCCGACTTCGAAGGCCTGGCCGACACATCGGATCTGGCCGCCGCCGTCCAGCGCCTCGCGAAGCAAAAGCAAGTGACCGAGGGCTTGGCGGAGACTCGTCGCGTCGCCTCCTGGGAGGCTGCGCGGCAACGGGAGATGGACGTCCTCTACACCCGTCTCGTGCAGTACGACACCCAACCAGGTCCCACTTTCTTGAGCGAGGGCCGGCGCTACATCCAGCATCTCCAGCGCGTGGTCCGAAAATCGGACTCGCCCGAAGAAGCCGACGCCGCCCGTCGCGTGCTGGCGCTTATCGCCACTCGCACTTCGTTCTACTACCCCCGCGAGCTGCTGGGGAAGGGCGAGTACGCGCGCGCTGTCACCAGCCTGCGTCTGGCCACCGAGATCCGCCCAAACGACGTTCGCGCCTGGTACAACCTCGCCTGCGCCCAGGCCCGCCTGGGCCGCAAGAAGCCGGCCTACGAAGCGCTGGAGCGGGCGGTCGCATCCGGTTTCTCGAATGCCGACCACCTCCGCAACGATGAGGATTTGAAATCCCTGCGGGGCGAGAAGCGCTTCGAAGCCCTGCTCGGGTCGCTCGAGTAACGAATCGAGGCCGGCGCCGTAGTTGAACGCGATGCCCTTACAAAGACTCTTCGCCGAGAGCGGTCCTTGCTTTCAGCTCTGGTGCCGCTGCCGCCGGTCGCCGCTCATGCGGCGAAGCGTTCTGATTCTGCGCAGCTTGCTCGCCGTGGGGTTCATGGCGCCGGGCTGGACCAAAGTGGTGGGGCTCGAATTCGCTCCGGGTATGTCCGAAGAGTTCGCTGCCGGCCGCTTCTTCGCCGCGTTCCACGCCACCGGCGCCTATTACACCTTCGTCGGCCTTGCTCAGTTCATCGCTGGCGCCCTGCTACTGTTCCGCGGGACCGCGCTCCTCGGTGCTCTCCTCTACCTGCCGATCATCGCCAACATCTGCGTCCTCACCTGGGCGGTGGATTTCGGCACCGGCACTCCCTGGATCACCGTCCTGATGCTGGCCGGCTGCACGGCCTTGGTGCTGTGGGACGCGCCTCGATGGGCGCCGATCTTCGGCGGCACGGCAACCTGGTGCCACCACGCGCCCGACGACCTGCCAGCCTCCACCGTCACCCTGCCCACCCTCGCCGCTTTCGGATACCGAGGCCTCCGCTTTCTCTATTGGCTAGGGCTGATCGCCGCCCTCACCACCACCTTCATTCTCCGGGGGCTGGCACCCCGCGTTCTCCTCTTGCCGGCGCTGGTGACGGTTCTGGGGGTCGCCTTGGTGACCCTTGTTTCCTGGGGTTGGGGTGCCTTTCGCTGGTGGAAGCGGCGCCCAGGAGGGCGACTGTGACTCCTGCTCCAGCGTGTCGAGCTTGTGCAGTATCGCTAGTCCCTTGTCGCTCGAACCGCGCTGTGCCTCACCTGGAATCGCGTCTCCAGATCGCATGCTCCTCCGCCCATCAACCCACCAACCGATCCGGATTCAACCCCTCCAACTCGTCCGTCACAAAGAGCCCATCCTTGCGCACGAGCTGGTCGTCGAACCAGACTTCGCCGCCGCCGGCTTGGGGATCCATGCGCAGCACCATGTCCCAGTGGATCTGGCTCTTGTTGCCGTTCCAGGCCTCTTCGTAGGCGTTGCCGGGGGTGAAGTGGATGCTGCCGGCGATTTTCTCGTCGAACAGGATGTCGCGCATGGGGGTGGTGATGTGGGGGTTGAAGCCGATGGCGAATTCGCCGATGTAGCGGGCGCCTTCGTCGGTGTCGAGCACCTGGTTGAGGTGCGCGGTGTCGTTGCTGGCGGCGTCGACCACCTTGCCTTCTTTAAAGGTGAGACGGATGTCGTTGTGGGCGACCCCCTGGTAGATGGTGGGGGAGTTGAACTGGATGGTGCCTTCGACGCTGTCGCGCACCGGGGCGGTGAACACCTCGCCGTCCGGTAGGTTGTAACGGCCGTCGCAGGGGATGGCCGGGATGTCTTGGATGCTGAAGGTGAGGTCGGTGCCGGGGGAAACGAGGCGCACTCGGTCGGTTTCCTCCATGCGTTCGACCAGGGGCTTCATGGCTTCGGACATGCGGGCGTAGTCCATGTTGCACACCCGGAAGTAGAAGTCTTCGAAAGACTGTGTGGAGCGGTTGGCGAGCTGCGCCATGGACGGGCTGGGCCAGCGCAGAACGACCCAGCGCAGATCCTTGATGCGGATGTCCAGATGGGCCGGCTTCCAGCAATAGGTGTTGTAGAGGTTCATCTTGTCCGCCGGCACGTCGGACCATTCGGCGACGTTTGGGTTGCCGCGGATGCCGATGTAGGCGTCGACCCGCTTCATGCGGTAGACCTCGGTTTCGCCCATCAGCCGCATCTGCTCTTCCGACGCCTCGAGCATCAGGGCGCGGACGACGGCCTGGCTCTTGATCGTGACCAGCGGCACGGCGCCCGCGTCGTGGACGGTGCGGATCAACTCGCAGAGAAAAGCCTCGGGAAGGTCGAGCGCTTCGATCAACACCTTGTCGCCGGCCTGGAGGGCGGTGGAGTAGTGGACGAGATTCTCGGCCAGCTTTCGGTAGCGTGAGTCGGTCATGGAGTATTGAGTTCCTTCCAAGAACGCGACCCTATCCGGATGCGGCCGGCCGCCGCAAGGGATACCATCCGAGGATGGATCTGGAACTGTCGGATCAGGTCGCGCTGATCACCGGCGCCAGCCGTGGGATCGGCCTCGGCATCGCTCGAGGATTGGCGGCGGAGGGTTGCCGGCTGGTGATGTGTGCGCGCGGCCGCGAGGCTCTCGAAGCGGCGGCCGCCGCGCTGCCGGTGGAGGCGCTGCCGCTGGTGATGGACGTCACCGCGGCGGGCGCCGCCGAGGCGGCGATGGCAGCGGCCCGGGAGCGCTTCGGGCGGCTGGACGTTCTGGTCAACAACGTCGGCGGCAATCGGCGCAAGCCGTTGGAGGAGACGACGGACGAGGACTGGCGGACGCTGATCGATCTCAACCTGCTGTCCCATATCCGGTTCACCCGTGAGGCCCTGCCGCTGCTTCGCCAGTCGCCCCACGGCGTGGCGATGTTCATCGCCTCGATCTACGGCCGCGAGGCCGGTGGGCCGAACCTCTCGATCTACGAAGCCACCAAGGCGGCGGTGATCGCTACCGCCAAGACCCTGGCCCTGGAACTGGCGCCGGAGGGGGTGCGGTCGGTGAGCATTGCCCCGGGCTCGATCCTCTTTCCCGGCGGCGCCTGGGCGCGGCGTCGGGAGCAAGACCCGGAGGGCATCGCCGAGTTCATCGCCGACCATCTGCCGATGGGGCGCTTCGGCACCCTCAAAGAGGTGGCCGACGTGGTGACCTTTCTCGCCTCGCCGCGGGCCGGTTGGGTCACCGGCGCCTGCATCAATGTGGACGGCGGCCAGTCCCGTTCGCTGATCTGACGATTCCCTCCGACCGGTCGATGGACCCTCTCCCCTCGGCACGAGCCCACTGGGTGGATCGCGCAACGATCCTCTTCCCGGCCGATGACCCTCAGGCCTCTCTGACGTTGGCATTTGCCCCGGACGGCGGTTTCCGCTTGGATGGGGAAACGCCGGCCGGCTGCGAGATTTTCCCGCTCACCGCGACGGGCACCCGTCTTCCGGTCGGACTGGCGAAGCGCTTTCCCCATCTTTCCCACGGCGCCGTGTTTCGCCTGCCGGAAGAGGCCATCCTCCGAGCGCGTGAGCTGTTGCGCGGCGAACTGGTGGTCGTCGAGACGAGGGCGAACGGCGAAAGGGTCACCGGCGTTCAGATCCCCGGGGTGCTGGACGATCTCTTCCGGTGGGACGGTCCGCTGGGCGCGGAAGTCTCGGCCGGTGCGGTGACCCTCCGGCTGTGGGCGCCGACCGCTCGGCGGGTGCGGGTGATTCTGTGGGACGGTCCGCGAATGGCCGAGCCGGCGGAGCGCCGCGACCTCGAACGGGACGACGAGTCCGGGCTGTGGTCGGTACGCGGGGAGGCCCCTTGGGTCGGCCGCTACTACCTCTATGAGGTCGAGGTCTATGTTCCCGCGACCGGCCGGGTGGAGCGCAATGCGGTGACGGATCCCTGGTGCGTCTCTCTCGCCCGTAACAGCCGGCGGAGCCAGATTCTCGACCTCGAAGATCCTGCCCTGGCTCCGGAGGGCTGGAACGACCGGTGGATCCGGCAGGGGGCGATTCCGGCCTTTGAGGATCGGGTGATCTACGAGCTGCACGTGCGTGACTTTTCCGCCGAGGATTTCTCCGTTCCGGACGTCCTGCGCGGCACCTATGGCGCCTTCGCCCGGCCGGACTCCCGTGGCGTGAGGCACCTGCGCGGCCTGGCCGAAGCCGGGCTCACCCATGTTCAGCTTTTGCCCGTCGCCGATTTCACTACGGTGGACGAGGATCGCGACCGCTGGCGCGAGCCGGGAGACCTCTCCGCCCATCGGGCGGATTCCGACGCGCAGCAGGCAGCGGTGGCGGCGATCGCCGACGAGGACCCCTACAACTGGGGCTACGACCCGTGGCACTTCATGGCGCCGGAGGGGAGCTATGCCCGGCAGCCGGACGGGGGAGCGCGCCTCAAAGAAGTGCGCGAGATGGTGCAGGGGCTTGGCCGAATCGGCCTCGGCGTGATTCTCGACGTGGTGTTCAACCACACTCACGAGGCGGGGCTGGACCCCTGTTCGGTGCTCGATCGGGTGGTCCCCGGCTACTACCACCGGCGCGATGCAGACGGCCGCCTGCTCACCTCGTCGTGCTGCCCGAATACCGCCAGCGAGCATCGGATGATGGAGAAGCTGATGGTCGATGCGGTGGTGCACTGGGCGCGGCACTTCCGGGTGGAGGGATTCCGCCTTGATCTGATGGGCCATCACCTGGTGGAAAACGTCTCGGCGGTGAGGGCGGCCCTCGACCGGCTGCGGCCGGAAACCGACGGCGTCGACGGCCGGCGCATCCAGCTTCTCGGCGAGGGCTGGAGCTTCGCCGAGATGACCGGCGAAGGCCGCGGCCGGAATGCCTCCCAGAAGAACCTCGCGGGCCGCGGTTTGGCGGCCACTTTCGACGACCGGCTGCGCGACGCTCTACGCGGCGGCGGTCCATTTCACGGCGCGGGCGAGGCGGGCTTCGCGACCGGCCTCTTCGAGAGCGAGGGAGACGATCCGCAGGCCCGTCTGGACCTGATGGACCGGTTGCGTGCCGGCCTCGCTGGCGGTCTGGTGGATTTCGAGTGGCTCGACCACCGGGGGGAGCGCCGGTCCGGGCAAGCCTACGGCGGCTATGGCCGAGCTCCGGGCGACGTGATCCACTATGCCGCGGCACACGACAATGAGACGTTCTTCGACGCTCTCCAGGCGAAAGCGCCGATGGACCTACCGATGGCCGAGCGGGTCCGCCTGCAGAATCTCGCCCTCAGCGTCCTGCTCCTCGCACAGGGCGTTCCGTTCCTGCACGGCGGCATGGATTTGCTGCGCTCGAAGTCCGGCGACCGCAACAGCTACAACTCCGGCGACTGGTTCAACGCCCTGGATTTTGCAGGGGACGCGCACCGCTGGGGCCGCGGCTTGCCGCCGGCGGTGGAGAACGCGGATCGCTGGCCGTGGCTCGGTCCGCTGTTGGCGGATCCGGCCCTGCGGCCATCGAAGGCGGATCTCGCCGCCTGCTCGGCCCATTGTCGCGAGATGCTGGCGCTGCGCACCGCCTCGCCGCTGTTCCGGCTGCGCAGCGCCGTGGAGGTGCAGCGCCGACTGCGTTTTCACAACACCGGACCGGCGCAGACCCCCGGTGTGGTGGTGATGAGCTTGTGGGACGAGGCGGGCGAATTCGATCCCGGATACGGCTTGTGGGTGGCAGTGTTCAACGCCCGGCCGGACCTCTGGGAGGGGATATCGCTTTCCCTGCGGGGCCGTGTCTTGACCCTGCATCCGCTACTTTGCGACTCCGCCGACGAGCGGGTGCGAGCTGCCACCTTCGACGCCACGGAAGGGGCCTTCCGGGTGCCCGCTCGTACCACGGCGGTGTTCTGCGAGGCTCGCGCCGGCTGAGCCTGCTAAACTCTAAGGCCGCCTTCGAGAGGAAGATGATGTAGGAATTCTGATGATTGTGGGTTGCTGATGATGAAGCGTTGGATGGCTGTGCTGCTCTGGGGAACTGCCTGCGGACTGGCCGCGATGTCCGTCGCGGCGGAAGTGCGCCTAGAAACTCGTCCCGACGGCTCGGTGGTGGTGTACAACGTCGGCCCGAAGAATCCGGCATCGGGCCGCGCCGCTACCGAGACCAGCGTGAACTCCGAAGGCGCCAAGCGGCGCAATGCGGTGGCGAATCACCGCGAACGCTGGTCTCCCTTTATCGAGGAGCAGAGCCGCCTCCATGGGCTCGATCCGAAGTTGGTGAAAGCCCTGATCCGGGTGGAGTCGTCCTTCGATCCCAGGGCGAAATCGAAAAAGGGCGCCATGGGCCTGATGCAGCTCATGCCGGCAACGGCTCGCGATCTCGGGGTGACGGACGCCTTCGATCCACAGCAGAATGTGCGCGGCGGGGTGACCTACCTGCGCCGCATGATCGACCGCTTCGGACGCATGGAACTGGCCCTCGCCGCCTACAACGCCGGTCCCGAGGCGGTGGCTCGCTACGGCGGCATTCCGCCCTACCGAGAGACCCGCCAATATGTCGACCGGGTGCTCAGCGTCTACCTCGGCCGGCCGGTCGAAGTCGGTCCCTTGAAAATCGCCGCCAAGCCCCGCCTGGTGCGCGATCGCTCCGGCCGGATGGTGATGACCAATCAACCGCCGGGCTGACCTCTCCTCCATCTCTCCGGGCTCCTGAGCCTGGAGTAGAATGCCGATCCCGAGCCGGGCGGTACCCCCAATCCCATGTTGAACACTCCCAACCTCCTGTCGATCTTTCGGATCCTGCTGGTGCCGCTGCTCGTGGTGATCCTGCTGACCAAGATCGACGGCAAGGAGTTTCTTGGCCTCGGGGTGTTCCTGCTGGCGGCCCTGACGGACTTCCTCGACGGCTACTTGGCGCGTCGCAACAAGCAGGAGACCCGCCTCGGCAAGTTGCTCGATCCGGCAGCCGACAAGATCCTCACCTCGGCGGCTTTCATCTCGTTGGTGGAACTTGGGCTGGCGCCGGCCTGGATGGTGGTGGCGATCATCTCGCGGGAGTTCGCGGTCAGCTCGCTACGGGCATTCATCGCCTCGGAGGGCCGAGTGCTGGCCGCCGGCTGGTCCGGCAAGGTCAAGACGGTGGTGCAGATCGTCGCCATCGCCCTGCTGATCTTCTATAACCAGCTCGGCGAGTTTGCCCACCTGGCACCGATTTCCCTGTGGGTGGCTCTGGTGATCAGCGTGTATTCCGGCCTCGAGTATTTCGCTCGCTTCGGCCGCGAAATTCTGCGCGAGCACCTCGCCGCCACCGCCGGCAACGACTCCTAGACCATGCCCACCACCTCTTTGTTGCGCCGTCTCGGGGTTTTCGCCCGGCACCGCTACTGGCAGATCTTCGCCGTCACCGCGGTGCTGGTGGTGGCGAGCGTGTATCTGACGTCGCGGCTGCGGTTCGACACGGACGTGCTGAATCTGCTGCCGAAGAACGATCCGGTGATCGACATTTTCCTCGAGACCTTGGACAGCTTCGGGTCGATCGACTATCTGCCGGTGGCGGTACGCTTGCCGGAGCGGGCGATGCTCGATCCCTACGAAACCTTCGTCGACGAGTTGGCGATGGAGCTGAAGGAGCTGGAGGAGATCGAGTCCGTCGAGTACCACCTGGGCGACACGGAATCGCTGCTCGAAGAGTTCTACCCCAAGGCGGTGTTGTTCTTGGACGAGGACGGCCGCGCCCGGTTGGCCGAAAAGCTCTCCGACGAAGGCATCCGAAAGCGCGTGCAGGAGATGCGCCGCCTCCTCGGGACGCCCCAGGGCCAGACCCTGAAGGAGTTGATGCTGGTCGATCCCTTCGGCCTGGTGGAGCTGTTCCTGGATCGGGTGCAGGGCTCCCGGGGCGCGCTGTCGGTGGACTGGTCGAGCGGCTACTACTTGTCCCAGGATCACCGGATGCTGTTGATTCTCGCCAAGCCGGTACGGCCGCCGGCGGACGTCGATTTCGACGAACTGCTGGTGGCGGCGGTGGAGGAGCGCATTGCGGCGGTGCAGAGCCGCTGGCCGGAGATGGTGGGAGTCGATCCGGAGGCCCCCGCTGAACTGGCCGCCGATCTTCCGCCCCCGCCGGAAGTCGCCCTCGGCGGCGGCTACCTGACCGCCCTGGACGATGCCCGCTTCATCCGGCGGGACGCCATCGTCGGCGGGTTGACCTCGCTGGCCGGGGTGTTGCTGCTGTTCCTGTTCGCCTTCCGGCGCCTGGGGCCGCTGCTGTTCGCCGTGGCGCCGCTGGCCTGCGGCTTGATTCTCACCTTCGGCTTTTCGGAGCTCACCCTCGGCAAGCTGTCGAGCGCCACCAGCATGACCGCCGCTCTGCTGATCGGCCTGGGGATCGACTTTGTCATCGTCTCCTATGGTCGCTACGTCGAAGAGCGGCGACGGGGCGGCGACCTCGCCAGTTCCCTGGCGGCGATGGCCGGTTCCTCCGGCCGGGCGGTGGTGGTGGGCGGCTTGACCACCGCGGCGACCTTCTACGCCTTCCTGGTGACGGACTTCACCGGCTTGCGGCAGATGGGGTTTCTGACCGGCACCGGCATCCTGCTGTGCATGCTCAGCGTGCTGTTCCTGCTGCCGGCGCTTCTCGCCTGGCGCGATGATCGTCACCGCCGCAAGAGCAGCGCCCCCAACCTCTACATGCACAGCTTCGGCCTCCAGCCGCTGATGCGCGCCTGCGTGCGGTCGCCGCGGGTGGTGGTGGCCATCGGGGTGGCGACCACCGCGGCGGCGGCCTGGTTGGCTGCCGGCCTGGGCTTCGAGGAGAGCATGCAGGCGATGCGGCCGGAAGGGAACCGCGGCATCCAGGTGACGAAGGAGGTGGGGGAGCGCTTCGGATCCGGCTTCGACTACATGATGCTGGTGCTGCATGGAGACACCCCGGAAGAGGTGCTGGCGCTGGCCGCCGAAGCCGCCGAAGGGGCGAAAGAGCTGGTCGATGAAGGGGTGCTCAACGGCTACGGCGGGGTGGGCTCACTGATCCCGCCGCCGGCCCGCCAGGCGGCGGTGCTCGACTGGCTCGACCGCAAACGCGGCGATGCGCTGGACATTGACCGCATCGCCGAGACCTTCCGCGCCGAGGCGGCCGCCCAGGGCCTGCGCTCGGATCCCTTTGAGCCGGGCATCGCCCTGCTGGGTTCTGGCCTGTCGCACTCGGAGCCCATCGGCATTCGCGATTTCGCCGACTCGGCCCAAGGCCAGGCGCTGCTCGACCGCTTCGTGCAGCGGCGCGGCGATCGCCCCGAAGACGGTTGGGTGTCGCTCGTGTACCTCTATCCTCCGGAAAACCTGTGGCGCCGGGAACCGCCGCCGCCGGCCGTCGCGCTGGCCGATGAGCTGGGTCCCCAGGCCACCCTCACCGGCACGGCGGTGATCAATGAACGAGTGCGCTCGCGGGTGCGTCCGGACGCTTGGCTCGCCGGCATCCTGGGCCTGCTGGCGGTGGGAGTGCTGCTTTATTTCGATTTTCGGTCCTTGCGCTACACCCTGCTGTCGCTCCTACCCCTGACGGTGGGCATCTGCTGGATGCTCGGCATCATGGCCCTGCTCGGCATCGACTTGAACTTCATGAACATCTTCGTTACGACCATGATCATCGGCATCGGTGTGGACTACGGTCTCCACATGGTGCACCGCTTCCGGGAGGGTTCCTCGCCCTCGGAGGTGGAGACGGGGATGACCGAGACCGGCAACGCCATCGTGGTGGCCGCGCTGTCGACCGTCTGCGGCTTCGGCTCCCTGGTGTTCTCCCACTACCCGGGGCTCCGCTCCGTCGGCTTCGTCGCCGTCCTCGGCGCCATCTCCACGGCCCTGGTCGCGGTGACCCTTTTGCCGGCGGTGCTGACCTGGGTCAAGCGGCGCAGCGCGTAGCGACTGTTTCAGCCGGCTCGGCCGGCGACGTCGGCGACCGCCGCGGCCAACTCTTCAGGCACCTCTTCCTGTAGGAAATGCCCCGCCTCGGTGTGGGTGACCGGAGCGTCCGGGAAGGCTTTTTCGTGCCACCTCAAGGCGCGACCGAGGATGGGATCTTTCGTTCCCCAGACCAGTGCGATCGGGCCGTCGAAGGACCGCGCCCAGGCCTCGCCGCGGCGCAGCGCCGGCAGGTCCGGATGGTCGAGACGGTCCGGCACCATGCGGGCGAGGGCGAGGGGCGCGACGCGGTCGCGAAGGCGGCGCAGCGGCCAGCGGTAGGCCCGGGCGATGGGTCCGCGGATGGAGGCGGGATCGCCCTGGATCTTGTGCAGGACGTTCTGCGGAAAGCCGAGAACCCGAAAAACGAAGTCGCTGAGCATCGGCCGCCGGGCGAAGCGGTGGAACGAGGTGCCGCGGGGCTTGTCCGGAATCAGCACCGAGGTGTTCCCCAGCACCATTCCGCTGATGCGCTCCGGCAGGCGAGCCCCGACGCTCACCCCGATCGGGCCGCCCCAGTCCTGGAGCAGCAGGATTGCGTCGTCGAGGCCGAGAGCCGAAACCAGTTCGGCGATGGTGTCGGCGTGGCGGTCGACGCTGTGGTCGGCGATCTTCGGCAGTTTGCTGGACAGGCCGAGGCCGAGGAGGTCCGGCGCCACGCAGCGAACCTCCGGCAGATCGGCGATCACCTTGCGCCACAGGAAGCTCCAGGTGGGATTGCCGTGGAGCATCAGGATCGGTCGGCCGTCGCGCGGGCCGTGGTCGATGAAGTGGAGGGTGCGGCCGGCATCGGTGCCCTCGCTCAGGCGGTAGGTGGCGCGCTCGAAGGGCAGGCGGGAGGCCAGAAAGTCCGGCAGCCGTGGTGCCGGTCCAAAGGGAAAGTGCTCACTGGTCATGACTTGGCTCCTGCCGTTGCGGACGACGGATCTTTTCGCGCCGGAGCCCTTTCGGCGGCGCGCCACTGGGTCTCGGTGCGCACCGGGTGCACGCGCATCAAATTCGTGCGGGTGCGTTCGCGGATCGGATCGGCCATCAGGGCGACGATGATCTCGCCGGCGGCCGCCAGGCCGCGGGCGAGGAGTTCCCGGTCCACCAGCTCAATGACCTCCGCGTGGTGCTCCAGGCGATCCGGTAGATAGTGCGGATCCACCCCCCAGACGAGCTGCAGCTGGCGGGCCACGGGGAGGCTGTTGGTGAACAATACGATGGGGGTGGAGGGCCGGTAGCGGGCCAGCAGGCGGCCGGTGAATCCGCTCTGGCTGAAGGCCACCAGGCGTACGGCCTTGAGCTGACCGGCGGTGTAAACGGCGGCGGCGCACACCATGTCCGGAATGTCCTGGGCGAAGTCTTCGGACAGGCGTCCGACCTCATTGGCGCCGAACGTTTCACTTGAAGTGCGCCGGAGATTGACTCGCTCCCGCAGGTTCTTGCGGCGGAATTCCTCCGCCGAGGCGATGGTGGCGGACATCACCGCCACCGCTTCTGCCGGGTGCTCACCGGCGGCCGTTTCGCCGGACAGCATCAGGGCGTCGGCGCCGTCGAGGGCGGCATTGGCGATATCGGTGACCTCGGCGCGGGTGGGGCGCGGCTGGGTCATCATCGATTCGAGCATCTGGGTGGCGACGACCACCGGTTTGCCGCGCTTGCGGCAGGCTTCGACGATGCGCTTCTGGAGCACCGGCACCCGGTGGATGGGCACCTCGACCCCGAGGTCGCCGCGGGCCACCATCACCGCGTCCGCTTCTTCGACGATCTCCGCCAGATGGTCGAGGGCTTGGGAGCGCTCGAGTTTGGCGACCAGCGGCAGATCGCCGCCGCACTCCGCCACCACTGCGCGAATCGCTTTGAGGTCCGCGGCCCGGCCAACGTAGCTGGCGGCGACGAAGTCCACCCCCTCGGCGAGGGCGAAGGCGATGTCGCGCCGATCCTTCGGGGTGATCCGAAAGCCGAGGTCGCTGTCCGGCAGGTTGATGCCCTTGCGGCTGGAGACGGTGCCGCCGGAGCAGACCGTGGCGACGGCGTGATCCGGCTGCTTCTCTTCGACTTGTAGCTCGACCAGACCTTGGTCGATCAGCATGCGCTGGCCCGCCTCCAACAATTCGAGGATGCCGGACTTGCCGAGGGGCAAGTCGTAGCCCTCGCCATCCCCGAGGGTGATGCGTTCGTCCTCCTGAAGGGTGCGGGGCTGCTTCATCTCCCCCAGCCGATAGCGCGGACCCATCAGGTCGAGCAGCACGGCCAGGTGACGCTGCTCTTGTTCGGCGATGGTCCGCACCTCGCGAATGCGCTGACGGTGTTCTCGGTGGGTGCCGTGGGAGAGGTTGAGGCGCACCACGTCGGCGCCCGCTCGCACGATGGTGCGCAGGGCTTCGAGGCCGGCGGTGGCCGGGCCGACGGTGGCGACGATCTTGGCGCGGCGCAGGGCGTTGGTGTATTGCACGATCAGGTTCTCCCGCCTGGCTCAGGCGCTGGGGACGAGGTGTTCGCTGGTTTGCGGGCCTCGGGTCGATCCTTTACCATTTCCCTTCCGATCCGCGGGATTCGAGGTTTCCGCGAAGAACCCACCGGGAGACCAGATCACCATGTTCGACGGACTGCAGGGAAAGCTTCAAGACGTCTTTCGCCAGCTCAAGGGCGAAGGCAAGATCACCGAAGACGCTCTCAACTCGGCGCTGCGCCAGATCCGCCTGGCATTGCTCGAAGCGGACGTTCATATTCGCGTCGTGCGGCCGTTCGTGGAGCGGGTGCGGGAGCGAGCCCTCGGGCAGGAAGTCCTTTCGAGTCTGACGCCTGCCCAGCAGGTCGTCAAGATCGTGCGCGATGAGTTGGTGTCGCTTCTCGGTGACGAAGGGCGCGAGCTGGAGTTGACCCACCGTCCGGCGGTAGTGCTGCTGTGCGGCCTTCAGGGTTCCGGCAAGACCACCACCGCCGGCAAGCTCGCCAAGCGCGTGGTCGGCAAGGGCCGCCAGCCGCTGCTGGTCGCCGGTGACCTGCAGCGCGCCGCCGCCGTCGAACAGTTGATCCAGGTCGGCGCCGGCGTCGGCGTGCCGGTTTGTGCGCCGAATCCCGGCCAGGGCGTGCTGCCCCTGGCGGACAAGGCCGAGAAGACGGCTCGCGAGGGCGGACACGATGTGATCGTCTTCGATACCGCCGGCCGGCTGCACGTGGACGACGATCTGATGTCCGAGCTGCGCTTCCTGGCGGAGCGCTTGCAGCCGGACGAGATCCTGTTCGTCGCCGACGCCATGACCGGTCAAGACGCGGTGCGCAGCGCCGAGCGCTTCGCCGCCGAGTTGCCGTTGACCGGCGTCATCCTCACCAAACTCGACGGCGACTCCCGCGGCGGTGCGGCCCTTTCCATCCGCACCGTGGCGCAGGTGCCGATCCGCTTCGTCGGCATGGGCGAGAAGGCCGAGGATCTGGACCTGTTTCATCCGGAACGCATGGCCTCGCGCATGATCGGAATGGGCGACGTGCTGACCCTGATCGAGCGTGCCGAGCAGGGGATCGATCAGGACGAAGCCCAGCGCCTCGCGACCCGCATGGCGCGCCAGGAGTTCACCCTGGAGGATCTGCGCGATCAGCTCCGGCAGCTACGCAACATGGGCCCGTTGGGCCAGCTTTTGGAACTCCTCCCCAAGGCCGGTCCCTTGAAGAACCTGGACGCCACCGAGGTGGACGAAGGTCAACTCAAGAAGGTAGAGGCCTTGATCAATTCCATGACCCCCTTCGAGCGCCGCAAGCCCCAGGTGCTCAACGCCAGCCGCAAGCGCCGGGTGGCGCGCGGCTCCGGCTCCTCCGTCCAGGACATCAACCGCTTGCTCAAGCAATACAAACAGATGAGAAAAATGTTCAAGGGCGTCAAGGGCAAGTGGTTGCGCAAGGCGATGGGCGGCGGCGCGTTCCCGCACTAGCAAGTCGCTGAAAGAGGCCTTCGGCCTATGATTTCAGCTTCCCTGCGAGCTCTCTACTCCAGGGGGCTGGGCGCCGCCTCGCCTGAAAAGACCAGTCTTTTCAGGCTTCACCCCGTCCTCGGCGCCTCCGGCGCCGCCTCGCCGGGGGCACCCAGCCCTTCGGGCGCGGAGCAGGCTGCTGAACGGTCAAGATGAGTTTCAGCTCCCTGCTAGCAGGGAGCTGAAAAACGCCTTCGGCCCATACTTTCAGCTGCTCTGCTAGCGAACTCGCGCCACTGTTTCCGATTTCTTCTTGACAGGTGACTTACGCTTCGTTACCGTTAATGTACTTTTTGTGTGTACGCGATGGCCGTGATCGGCGCGGTGGCGGCCAGCCGGCCCGCTCACAGAGTCGAGGGCAACGGACGAGCCCGGTTTGCACCAGGACGGAAGGGGGAAAGACATGACGCGAGAGAACCGCGAAGAGCGTTTGGAAGGAGTGTTCGGCACTGACCTGTTGCGCCGGCTGCGGAGGGAGGACGATCCGCCGGCCGCCTTCGAGGCCTTGCTGGCCGGGCCTTGGAAGGTAGTGGCTATTCCTCCCGAGGGGACGCCATCGCCAGGCGCCATGGCCTGGGAAGAGCCCCGGTTCGCCGTATCGCGGGGTGATGGAGATCCGCCCATCGCCCTCTGTCGGGATCGCCAAACGGCCTTGCTGATGGCGGCCGTACTGCCGAGTCTTGGCCGGCGAGATCGTTACTCGGTGCGAGACGTGGTGGGCGAAGAGGTGCTGATCGAGGGGGGCGAACCGGTGGTTCGGATCGCGCCGGAAGCCCGCGACGCGGCGCCTGGCCTGCACACCCTGAGCTGTGTGCTGCGCTCCCCGGCCTCCCTGTCGCTGTTTCTGGAGGCGGCCGGTTCCACCAGTCTTGAGCGTGCGGGTCTACTGCTCGCCCTGCGCCTCGACGCCGGCGAGGGATGAAGCGGTACCGATGACTGTCCGGGGTAGTGGCTCAGTTTGAAATCCAGAGAATTGAATCGCGCGAGGGCTTGCAGGCGCGGCTAGGGTGGTGACCTAACCCAGCGGACCGACGGAGCGCGCGAACGCTCCGCCGGCCCTAGCCACGCAAAGGAGCAAGACCTATGCGCGACCGAGCCGAGTCTACCGCTCGCCCTCATCCCCTGCCTATGTCCTGCCGTCCACCTGGGGCTCCGCCGCCCTGGGACGAAGACAGCGGCTTCCGCGAGATCTACCTAGCTGAGTTCGAGGACGCCGAAGCGCGCACCACGCTGCGCCGTCTGGCGGCCTTGATGGTGACGCTGTACCGGGAAGGCTTCCGGACCCACCCGCCGACCGCCGAGTCCTTCATGGTGCGCTCCCTACGCGCCCTGGCGGCCGATTCCCGCCACCTGCACGGCTACGCCCACATGCTGGGCCGCAGGGCCGACGAAGACGAGCTGCCGCGGGACATGGTGCCCCTGTCGGACCTGGCCCGCGACCTGGCGCCCGCCTTCGCCCAGCTCGCCGAGCGCATCGAGCGCGCCCTCCCTCTGCCGTAGACTCCTCACCACGGGGCGGGAATGGACCCGCCCCGCCCTCCTGTTACAGTAGGTGTCATGCCCAAACGCTCAAGCATTAAACGCCCGACAGACTTCAACCAACGCGCCTTCGACATCGTGCGCGAGGCCACCGGCGAGAAGGCAAAACAGGAACCGCCGGAGAAGAACCCACACGCGGTCGCCCTTGGGCGGCTCGGCGGAAAGAAGGGCGGGAAGGCGCGGGCCGTGAAGCTCACCCCGGAGGAGCGGTCGGAGATTGCGCGGAAGGCCGCCAAGGCCAGATGGAACAAAGGTCCCTAAGAGCCGGCTCTCTTGATATCCAGGGGAACGCTGCCGACCTTCTTGCCTCTAGATTCCTCATTCTTCGAAAAGTAGATGTCAAATCGATAAGTACCGAGTCCGTAAAAGCGGACGGCCTTGATCCCCGCCATGACACGAATTCGCTTGTGATCCGCTAGTTCCACCTCGACCTTTACATCCGGAGTGTTGGTTTCCCCGTTAGGTCCAACCAACGCTACGGTTTGCCAAAAGTGTTCTGCCTCACTTGGGTCGCTCCTCGTCCACAAGCACACTAGTTGTGCGTCGGTAGCAACCCCAGTATCCCCTGGCTCTGGGTCCGGCAGCACTTCTTCCCCGTCTATCGTTAGCTCTTCCAGGAGGTCGATGAGTGTGAGCAGATTGCTGGCCTTGTCAACAATTGCTCGCCTACAGATGAGGGACCAACGCAGATCAGCCATTGGCCTGGATGTTCACGAGATTTCCGAAGCCCGGCTTAGGATTGACCGTTCTGCCAGAAAAGTCGAATTGCGCCCCCGTTTGCTCTCCGACGCTATCGGCTGACCTTCGGGCACGGGCTTCGTCGAAGGCTCGCGCCTCTTCTACGCTCAGGGTTCGAACGACTTCACGCCCGTCTCTCGTCAAGCGAATCTGAACTAGGGCGTCAAGGGCCTGGGCCAACTTCGCCATGGTCCTGATCGTAAAATTGGCGCTAGACCCGTTAAGTACCTTGCTGATGTAGGCGGGCGTGGTGTCGATTGCATCAGCCAGTTCTGCCTGCGAAATATCCTGGTCAGACAAGAGCCTATGCAAGTCGTCCTCGAATCCCATTCGAGCCAGGGACATCCAGTATTCGATAGGTCGTACCCGTTCAGTCGTCATTTCTTCTCCCTTCTGAACTGTAGGACGCCAGATTGCGGCAGGCGGAGTCGCCTTTCTGCTTTCGCTTTCAAGTACAGCGACCGTCGTTTCTTGGCTTTCTTGATCTCCCGTCGAGGAGTTTTCCGTCCCTGCTTTCGGAATAAATGAGTGCAAATGATGTGACGGCGAATCTTGGGATCGCCTTCGTCGTAGAACCAGAGAACTCTCACCGATCCATCCTTGAACTCAAATATCCCGTCCTCAAGGGGGCGACACCTTGTGATGTTACTGAAGTTGGGGCCATTGTCCGGCACGCCTTTCTCCAGAAGCGCGAGCATAGAGCTGGCATTGATGTCCGCCGGATCCGCGGAGGCAAGTTCCGACTGAATGCCCTCGCCTCCAATGCCATCCATTTCCGAGACGGTCCAGACTGCGTCAGGCGCAGGCCGCCCAATCCTCACTAGGCACACATTAACCCCTGAGTTAATATCGGTCAAGAGTTTACCTCTAAGTTTACTCTCAGCGTTGTAGCTATCAAACCTCAACTCTATCTGAATTTGACATTGCTAGCTCGTTCAAGCATAATGTCAGTTATGGCAAACGTCCTCCCTACCGCAAAGCGCGTCGCTATCGTGTCGGCCCTGACTGAGGGCTGCTCGATCCGTTCTACCGCCCGCATGGTGGGCGTGTCCCGGAACACCATCACGAAGCTGCTGGTAGACCTGGGCGAGGCGTGCGCGGCCTACCAGGACGAGCACCTGCGGGAGCTGCCGTGCAAGCGGGTGCAGGCGGATGAGATCTGGAGCTTCGTGTACGCCAAGGCCAAGAACGTGCCGCAGGAGATGAAGGGCGAGTTCGGCGTAGGCGACGTGTGGACCTGGACGGCGCTCTGCGCGGACTCGAAGCTGATGGTGTCCTGGCTGGTGGGCTCGCGGGACTCGGGCGTTGCTACCGAGTTCATGCAGGACGTGGCGGGGCGCCTGTCGAACCGCGTGCAGCTCACCACGGACGGCCACCGGCCCTACCTAGAGGCGGTCGAGGATGCCTTCGGCGCGGATGTGGACTACGCCATGCTCCAGAAGCTCTACGGGAGC